>CAXTSL010000011.1:0-33872 GCA_964246975.1 uncultured Sphingomonadaceae bacterium | reverse complement strand
GTCATAGCCGCGCCGCACGACGATGACGCGCCCGCCGCCCGCGATATAGGCGTATTGGCCGCGATTGCCTTCCATCGCCAGGGTCCCCGGCGGCAGTCCTTCGGGCGCGCCGTGGAGCCAGATGCCCGCGCCGTAGCCGACGCCGGGACGAGAGACCTGATCGGGTTGCGCTCCCGACGGTGTCGCCATGAAGCGCGTCCAGCCTGCGGGAAGGAGGCGGGTTCCGTTCGCCACCCCGTCGTGCGCCACCAGCAGCGCCAGCCGCGCGAGGTCGCGCGCCGTCGTCCACACCTGGCTCGACAGGATGTAATGGCCCGCCCGGTCGGTCTCGGGGATGGTGCGCGTCATGCCCAGCGGCCACAGAAGTTCGCGAAACGGGAAGGCCAGCGCGTCTGCCCCGAGGCTCGTCCGCAGGCTGTACGCCGCGAGCAGCATATCGTTGTTGGCATAGCGGAAGCGCGTGCCCCTCGCGGCCTCGAGCGGCATCGTCGCGGCGGTCTGCGGTACCGTCGCGCCGCCCAGATAGACTTCGTCGGTGCGATTTCCCGGCCCGTCCGTCCACAGGCCCGAGTTCATCCGCAGCAGCTGTTCGAGGGTGATCTTCGCACGCGGGTCGCCGGGAGCCTGCCACTCGGGGACGTTCGCGGGTGCCGCAACGTCGGCCTTGCCGAGTGCCACCGCGCGTCCGACGAGCAGCGCGGTCAGCGTCTTCGCCGCCGACCAGGTGCGCTGCGGCGTGTGCCGGTCGAAGCCGGCGCGGTAGCGCTCGGCGACGATCCTGCCGTCGACGAGCACGACGACAGCCGTCGTCTCGGCCTTCGCGCCGTAGGTCGCGTGGTCGAAGGCGGCACCGACGATCGCGTCGAGGCGGCTCGCCTTGCGACGGGGGCCGGTCGCTCCCGCATCGCCGAGCGGCCACGGGCGCGCGTCGCCGACGGCGAGATCGGGCGCGGGCAGATCGAGGCGTGGCAGCAGTGCGACGCTCGCGGGGTCCGCCCCGATCGCCAGTTGCGCGCAGCCGAGCAGCGGTCGCCACGCCGCGACGCGCGGTGGCTGCGCCGGGTCGAACGCGACGCTGACGGTCTTCGCCGCCCGGTCGATCACCGCCGTCAGAGCGCCGACCAGCGGCGCGTATTCGGGATAGATACCCGTCAGATCGTCGGCGGAGATCTGCGCCTCGGGCTGGCCCGCGTTGAAGCTGTCGCTGCAGACGAACGCCGCCTTGTACCCCGCCGCGAGCGCGCGGGTGTGCGCCGACGGTTCGGCGGCGTGGGCGACGGTGGCGAGGACGGTCAAGGCGAGGGGGGCTAGGAGCTTCATGCCCAACGCATAGCCGAATGGCGGCATGCGAAACACTCTTCGGGGAGAGACTACTTCCCGGCGCGCTTGAAGCTCCACGCCACCGCGTCGCCCGCACCCGCCGAAATCACCAGCTGCTGCGTCGCGCGCGGGCGCGCGTCGGGGGCGATCCACAGGCTGGCCTCGATGGCGAGCGTGCCGCCGCGCGCGCGAAACTGCCAGACGCGTCCGTCGGTCAGGCGGACCAGCGCGCCGAGGCCGTCGGCGGTGGGCGTCGCCTCAACGCCGGGCGCGAGGTGGAAGCGCACGTCGATGTGCCCCCGCAGGCCGCGCAGGCGGCGGCGACCGGGGACGGGTTCGAGGGCGTCCTCGCCGCGCACGTCGCTGCCGTCGGCGGAGACGAAGATGCGGCGGCGGTGCAGCACCGCGTGGCGGCGCGCGTAACCGTCGTGGCTGAGGTCGAGCCAGCTGCCCTCCTCGCTCTCCTGACGGTTGGCGACGACCTCCTCGACGCCGCGCCCGAGCGCGCCGTCGGGACGAATGCGCGTCGAGTTGGTGTCGTCGAGGATCAGCGTCGAATGCGCCGCCGTCGTCCGCAGGCCCTGCGCCAGCTCGGCCCCGAGCGGGCGCGGCAGGCCGCGCGCGCCGCCGCAGTTGACGATCAGCGGCAGGGTGCCGTCGGACATCTCGAAGGCCAGCGTCCCCGCGTGCGCGCCGGGTGCGACACGCGCCACCGGCGGCGGCCCGGCATCGGCGACGATCACCGTGCGCCCCGCCTGCAGACGCTGATAGCCCGAGTGCAGGCCGTGGCGCGCGGGTCGCGCGATGGTGCCGCCGGCCAGCGTCACGGCATGCGCGACGCGCGGCGCGTCGACGCCCGCGCTGCCGTGCCAGCCGCCGAGCCGCCCGTCGCCCATCGTCAG
Organism: uncultured Sphingomonadaceae bacterium; assembly: GCA_964246975.1. GTDB lineage: Bacteria > Pseudomonadota > Alphaproteobacteria > Sphingomonadales > Sphingomonadaceae > Glacieibacterium. Next base: position 31,650 of record CAXTSL010000011.1, on the reverse strand, counting down.
GCCCTTGAGCGCCGGAATGAGCCGCGCGACGGCATCGGTCAGCGCCGCAGGCGGGCGCAGGTCGCGCGCCGCGTACACCGCCTCGACGAGCAGCAGCAGTTCAAGCAATTCGAGCCCGTCGAGCGGGGCGCGCGTCACGATGCCGCCGTCGGGGAGGAGCACGCCGCCGAGCGCCGCCGCCAGCCCCGCCTCGGCGCGCGTCTGCCGCACCTCGCCACCGGCGATCAGCAGCCCCGCCGCGACCAGCCCCGCCCACGCCGTCACGGCGGGCAGCCCGGCGGGCAATTTGGTCACCGCGCGGTCGAGGTGCCGCGCCCAGCGCGCCATCGCGTTGAGGACCGCCGAGCGGTAGACGAGGTCGCCCGACGACAGCACGTAGGGCGCATAGGCCGACCAGAACAACAGGCGGCTAGCCGCGAGGTCGGGACGCCACGCGGCGGGGTCGAAATCGGCATGCGCGGCGAGCCAGCGCGCCACCAGCGGCTCGGCGATGCGCGCGCCCTTGTCCCGCGGCAACGCGGCGGCAAGGTCGCGCAGCCACGCGAAACCGTTCGCCCAGTCGCGCCAAGCCGGCGGCGCGGCAGGGTCGTCAAATCGCGTCGCTGCGGCGGCGGCGTTGTACCCGGCATGGATCAGCCGCCCCTGCGCGAGCCGCTCGCCCGCCGCCGCGTCGCCGGCAATCGGATCGACGGGCACCCCGAGCAGGCGCAGCGGATAGCGCCCGCGCAGCCGCATCCGGTGCAGCGGCGTCTTGTAGCCGAGGCGCTGCAGCCGCGCGCCGAGCTTTTCCGACAGCGACGGCCCCTTGTCGCCGTCGACGCGCAGCAGGCGCTGGTTCGCTGCCGCGACGGGTGGCGGGGCGATATCCTCCTCGTCATCCCCCCCGGGCGGCGTCACGGTGCCCTGAGCCGCGCGATATTGTCGGCATAGTCGCCGCCCGCGAAGGTCGCGGTGCCCGCCACGAGCACGTCGGCCCCCGCCGCGATGGCCTGGGCAGCGGTCGCGGCGTCGATGCCGCCGTCGACCTCGAGGTCGATCGCGCGTCCGGTCGCGTCGATCATCCTGCGGACGGCGGCGATCTTCCTGAGCTGGCTGGCGATGAAGGCCTGCCCGCCGAAACCCGGATTGACGCTCATCACCAGCACGAGGTCGATGTCGTCGATGACATAGTCGAGCATCTTGGCGGGCGTCGCGGGGTTGAGCGCCACCCCGGCGCGCAGGCCGAGGCCCTTGATGCGCTGGACGGTGCGATGGAGATGCGGCCCGGCTTCGGGGTGGACGGTGAGGATATCCGCGCCGGCGGCGGCAAAGGCATCGAGGAAGCTGTCGACCGGCGCGATCATCAGGTGGACGTCGAAGGGCAGCGCCGTATGCGGGCGCAGCGCTTTGATCACCGCCGGGCCGATCGTCAGGTTGGGGACGAAATGCCCGTCCATGACGTCGACGTGGATGTAATCGGCCCCGCTCGCGTCGAGCGCGCGCACCTCCTCGCCCAACCGCGCGAAATCGGCACTGAGGATCGAAGGCGCGATTTTGACCGGCTGCTGCATCGCACTCGCGTCTAGCAGGCGTGGTGTCGACCCGAAAGCGGTTGACGGCACGCGCGCAAAACAAAGGCGCGCCGGCCCTGCCCGGCGCGCCCTTGCGTGACGAAACTAAGCTGTCAGGCCGCGAGCGTCGTCCGGCGGCGGCGCGCTGCGAAGCCGGTCATCGCGAACCCGGCGATCATCAGGCCCCACGTCGCCGGCTCGGGAACGCCGACAGGCGCGTCGCTGACGCTGGCCAGCACGCCGGTCGAGTCGTTGTTGTAGCTGCCGCCATTGGCGATGAAATAGCCGAACGAATCACCCGCGAAGAGGAAGGCGCTGATCGTGTCGTTGACGACGGGACCCGGCAGGCTGCCGCTCAGCCCGCTGATCAGGATCGAACCGCCGGTGGCGAGGAAGTAGTTGATGCCGACGCCCGACGGGCTGGTGTCCTGCACCGTGAACTGCGCGGTGAAGACATAGTTGCCCGAGGTCGGCGCGGTGAAGGCGATGTAGACCGAATCAGCCTCTGCCGCCGCCGGGCCGGGGTGGAGAAGCAGGCGGTCGCCGGGGACATTGACGCTGCTGTACGAGAAGGCACCGCTGTTGGTCTTGAACGCGCCCGGCAGCGCGCCGTCGTTGATGCACGTCGTCCCCGGAATATACGACGCGCAATTGGCGGGTGCGGTGAAGGCGGTGAGGGTGGTGCCGTTGGTGCTGCCATAGCTGAAGCCGCCCGCGCCGTTGGTGCCGTTGAAGCTGGCAAAGGCGTCATAGGTGACCGCAGCGGCAGGCGCGGCGGCGAGGCCGAGCACGGCAGTGGCGACAGCGAGCGACTTGATCATCGTAACAACTCCGGCAATATTCTCCCAGAGGGCATGCAAGTTCCATACCAAGCTGGCTCTCCATGGTAAGGCCGGTCGCACCAGCCGCGAATTGTAAACCCTGCCTTACAACTCGCCGCGATGGGCCGAACCGGCATTCATGGCGCGGTCACGCGATTTCGGGCATTCGGGGACGATGAAACATCTGCTTGCTCTCGCAATGCTCCCGCTGTTGTTCGCCGCGCCTGCCGCGTCGGCGCCGCTCGACGAGGTCGCTGCGACGCTTGCGGCAACGCGGACGATGACCGCCGATTTCGTCCAGACCGCGCCCGACGGACGGCAGGCGCGGGGAAAGATGACGCTGGCGCGGCCGGGCAAGATCCGTTTCGATTATGACGCGTCGCAACTGCTGGTGGTGTCCGACGGGCGGCGGCTGTCGATGATCGACTACAAGGTCGGGCAGGTCTCGCAGTGGCCGATCAACACGACCCCGCTGGCGGCGCTGCTCGATCCCGCGAAGGACCTCGCGCGCGTCGCGCGGGTCGTCGGCGACACGCCGGCGGAGCTGCGCGTCGAGGCGCGCGATGCCAGGCACCCCGAGTACGGCTCGATCACGCTCAATTTCGCGCGAAGCGGCGCGGGCCTCGCGCTGACCGGCTGGACGGCGGTCGACGCGCAGCAGGGGCGCACCGAGATTTCGCTCGGCAATGTGCGGTCGAACGTCGCGGTCGGCGGCGCGAGCTTCACCTTTCGCGACCCGCGCGCCCGCACGCCCGGCAGGCCGGGCTGAACCAACGGCGAGCCGAAAATCGGCATTGTCCCGTTCATTGAAGGGCAAGGTCCCCGGTCCTATATCGGGTGGGCGGTTGGCAGCCGCGCCGGGATTTGCCCCCTGTTGCCCGGTGCCTCGCTGACGACCGTTGCGTGACGAGCGCAAACCGGCCCCCGCTCCATGCCCCCGGAGCGGGGGCCAATTGCGTTCTGGAGGGTGAGGCCGTCGCGCCGCCGCGCGGGCGTCAGTCGCCCGCGAAGGCCAGCAGGGTCTCGACCCGGACCCCGATGTCGCGCAGGCGAGCGCCGCCGCCGAGATCGGGCAGGTCGATGACGAAGCCTGCGCCGACGACCTCGGCCCTGGCCTCGCGCAACAATTGCACCGTCGCCAACGCCGTGCCGCCGGTGGCGATGAGATCGTCGACGATCAGCACGCGCGCGCCCGGCGTGCAGGCATCGGCATGCATCTCGATGCGGTCCTGCCCGTATTCGAGGGCGTAGTTGATCCCCAGCACCGTTCCCGGCAGCTTGTTCTTCTTGCGGATCAGCAGCAGCCCGCAGCCGAGCGCCTGCGCGACGCCCGTGCCGAAGATGAAGCCGCGCGCCTCGATCCCCGCGATCAGGTCGGGCCGGAGGTCGGCGACCGCCGCCGCCAGCCGCTCGACCGACGCCGCGAAGCCGCGCGCGTCGAGGAGCAACGTCGTGATGTCACGGAACTGGATGCCCGGCCTGGGATAGCCGGGAATCGTCCGGATCAGCGCGGCGAGGTCGGCATTGTCGCCCTCGCCCGCGTCGGTCATGCCCGCCGTCCTACTTGACGGGGACCGCGCCCGGCGTCCCGCACTTGGCGAACTTGCCGTTGGCGCGGCAGCGCACGCCCGATGCCGCGACCGGCGGGCATTTGGTGAACTTGCCCTTGGCGTCCTTGCACGGCGCGGCGAGCGCGGGGGCGGACAGCCCGCCCAGGGCAAGCGACAGGACGGCGGCGAAAGCGAGCGTACGGCGCATGATGGTCCTCCACGGGTCTTGACCCGGACCCGAGCCTAACACGCGCCGCGCCCCTGTCTACTCCGCCGGGACCGCTTTCGGATGCTTCACGTCCGACCAGACGCGTGCATAGCTGAGATAGCCGAGTCCGGTCAGGATGATGAGGAAGATCACCGCGCCCAGCCCGGTGCGGTGGCGCGCCTCGAGCTTGGGCTCCGCCGCCCACATCATGAACGCCGCGACATCGGTCGCCATCTGCTTGACGGTCGCCTTGGTGCCATCGGCGTAGGTCACCTGATCGTCGCTGAGCGGCGGCGGCATGGCGATGTTGAGCGTCCGGAAATACGGGTTGTAGTACAGCCCCTCGGGCACCTGCCAATCGCGCGGGGCGTCGGCATAACCGCTGACCAGCGCACGGATATAGTGCGAGCCGCCCTCGCGCGCCTTCGCCAGCAGCGAGAAGTCGGGCGGCAGCGCATTGTTGTTCGACGCGCGCGCCGCCGCCTCGTTGGCGTAGGGCCCGTAGAAATGGTCGGACGGCAGGCCCGGCCGCGTATTGGGCTCGCCGGTCTTGTCGTCGATCGACGGAATCTCGCTGGTCTTGGCGAGCGCCTTGATCTGCGGGACGGTGAAGCCGAGGTCGGCGAGATCGCGGTACGCGACGCGGTTGAGCGAGTGGCAGCCGGCGCAGACTTCCTTGTAGACCTGGAATCCGCGTTGCAGCTGGCCCCGGTCGAAATTGCCCATCACCGGATTGTCGAAGCTGAAGCTCGCCGACGCGAACTTCGCCTCCTCCGGGTGGAGGTGATATTTCTTGACCAGATCGGGCAGCACCGCGTCGCGCGGCAGCACCGCCGCGAACAGCAGCGCGGCGACGAAAGTCAAGCCGACGAGCGCGGCGATGAAGCGGACCATGTGTCTGTCAGTCCCTTATTCGGCCGGCTGCGCGTGGCCGGTCGGCGGCAGTTCGGCGATCCCCGCGCCGGGCAGTTGCTGCGCGGCGGGCGCGCCGGTGTTGGTCTGGCGCTTGAGCACGGCCTCGGAGATCGAGTTGGGCAGCGGCAGCGGGCGCTCGATGCGTGCGATGAGCGGCAGGATCAGCAGGAAGTGCGCGAAATAATAGGCGCTGGCGAGCTGGCTGAGGCGCACCCACGGCTCCTCGGCGGGCTTGCCGCCGCAGATCGCGAGGACGACGATGTCGGCGACGAAAACCCAGAAGGCGATGCGCGCCATCGGCCGGTAGTTGTTCGAGCGCACCGGCGAGGTGTCGAGCCAAGGCAGGAAGAACAGCAGCAGGATCGCCGCGAACATGCCGATGACACCCCACAGCTTGGCGGGGATCAGGCCGAACGGGAAATCGACGGTGAAGGCGCGCAGGATCGCGTAGAACGGCCAGAAATACCACTCTGGCACAATGTGCGCCGGGGTCGAAAGCGGGTTCGCCGGGATGTAGTTGTCGGCCTCGCCCAGCATGTTCGGCGCGAAGAACACCACCGCTGCGAACAGCGTCAGATAGACGCCGAGGCCGAAGAAATCCTTGGCGGTGTAATAGGGGTGGAACGGCACGGTGTCGGCCTTCGACTTGACGTCGATGCCCGTCGGGTTGTTCGACCCCGGGATGTGCAGCGCCCAGACGTGCAGGATGACGACGCCGAGGATGATGAACGGCAGCAGATAATGCAGCGAGAAGAAGCGGTTGAGCGTCGCGTTATCGGGCGCGAAACCGCCGAGCAGCCAGGTGTGGATGGTCTCGCCGATCAGCGGGATCGCAGAGAACAGGTTGGTGATGACCGTCGCGCCCCAGAAGCTCATCTGCCCCCAGACCAGCACGTAACCCATGAAGGCGGTCGCCATCATCAGCAACAGGATGACGAGGCCGAGCATCCACAGGACTTCGCGCGGCGGCTTGAACGACCCGTAGTAAAGGCCACGGAAGATGTGGACATAGACCGCGACGAAGAAAAAGCTGGCACCGGTGGCGTGCATATAGCGCATCATCCAGCCGCCGTTGACGTCGCGCATGATATGCTCGACCGAGTCGAAGGCGATCTGGGTGTTGGCGGCGTAATGCATCGCCAGCACGATGCCGGTGACGATCTGCAGCACCAGCGCGACGCCCGCGAGCACCCCAAAATTGTAGAAATAATTGAGGTTCTTCGGCACCGGATAGCCAGCGCCGAGCGAGTTGTAGACGAGGCGCGGGATCGGCAGCTTCTCGTCGATATATTTGCCGAACGCCGTCGACGGCTCGTAGTGCTTGGCCCAGGGGAAGCTCATGGCAGGTGCCTCAACCGATGGTGACTTGGGTGGGCGTCTTGAAGACATACGCGGGCACTTCGAGGTTCTTCGGTGCCGGACCCTTGCGGATGCGCGCGGCGGTGTCGTAGCTCGACCCGTGGCAGGGGCAGAAATAGCCGCCGAAATCGCCCTTGTTCTCGCCCTCGCCCGCGCCCAGCGGGACGCAGCCGAGGTGGGTGCAGACGCCGAGCGTGATTAGCCAGTTGGCATTGCCGGGCTTGGTGCGCTCGGCGAGCGTCTGCGGGTCGCGCAGCGTCGAGATGTCGACCTTGTTCGCCGTCGCCTGCTCGGCGGGCGTCAGGTTGCGGACGAAAACCGGCTTGCCGCGCCAGCTGATCTTGATCGCCTGTCCCGCCGCGACCGGCGACAGGTCGACGTCGATCGACGCCAGCGCCAGCACGTCGGCGGACGGGTTCATCTGATTGACCAGCGGCCACACCACCGTCGCGGCCCCGGCAGCGGCGAACGCCCCCGTGGCGATATAGATGAAGTCCCGGCGGCGTTCGCCGGTTTCGGTCAGGTTGTCGACGTCGTGCGGCTGGGTAGCCATGCAGGTTCGGCCCTTGGCGGGAAATGTTGCAGGGCTGATAGCTTGCGCGTGCCGTCGAGCGCAACGGGCATTTTGGCGCGCCCCCCTTCCTCTCGTCATCCCGGCGAAAGCCGGGACCCATCTCCCGCACGCAGGCGATGGGTCCCGGCTTTCGCCGGGATGACGAATGGGGCAGGAAGCGTGCAACCCGGGAGACCGACTTGACCGACTTCGACGACCAGCAGTTGCGCGCCCAGGCGTGGTTCCAGTCGCTGCGCGACGATCTGTGCACCGCCTTCGAGGCGCTCGAGGACGAAGGGGAGGGGCCTCTCCCCCCCGGGCGCTTTGTCCGCACGCCGTGGCAACGCCCCGACCCGAGCGGCGCGCCCGGCGGCGGCGGCGTCATGGGGACGATGAAGGGCCGCGTCTTCGAGAAGGTCGGGGTCAACACCTCGACGGTGTTCGGCACCTTCTCGCCCGAATTCGCCAAGTCGATCCCCGGCGCGGCGGAGGATCCGCGCTTCTTCGCCACCGGCATCAGCCTCGTCGCGCACATGGCCAACCCGCACGTGCCCGCGGTGCACATGAACACGCGCTTCCTTGTCACGACGCAGCGCTGGTTCGGCGGCGGCGCGGACCTCAACCCGGCGCTACCCGTCGACGCCGACACGCGCGACTTCAAGGCGGCGTTCGAGGCGACCTGCGACGCGCACGGCGCGGATTATTGGGACCGCTTCTCGAAATGGTGCGACGAGTATTTCTTCGTGCCCCACCGCAACAAACATCGCGGCGTCGGCGGCATCTTCTACGATCACCTCGCGGGCGACTGGGAGGCCGATTTCGCCTTCACTCAGGACGTCGGGCGGACGCTGCTCGCGACCTTCCCGATGCTGGTCAGGCGCAACATGGGCCGTACCTTCACCGAGGCCGAGCGCAACGCCCAGCTGCGCTACCGGGGTCTCTATGCGGAGTTCAACCTCGTCTACGACCGGGGGACGACCTTCGGGCTGAAGACCGGCGGCAACGTCGATGCGATCCTGATGAGCCTGCCGCCGCTGGCGAAGTGGGATTGAGGGCAGCCGTCCGCAGCGACTTTTTTGCGCGGCAGTGACTCACCGCGCGGAACGTCTGACAGCTCCCGGATAATTGCGCTCACCCCGGCCTCGATGCCGCCCGGCAAGTCGCCGTTGGTAAAGCGGGGCAGCATTTCGGCACCAATGATCCGGAACGCTTTTGCGTTGGTCAGCCGTCGTTCGAGACCGCGCCCCACCGCGATCCGCACTTTACGCTCATTGGGTGCGACCAGCACAACGATGCCGTCGTTGTATTTTGCGCGTCCGATCCCCCACGCATTGGCAAGTTGACGGGTGAACACCGCAATGTCCTGTCCCTTGAGCGTGGGCGTGGTGACGACCACCAGTTGATGCCCCGTTGCCTGCTCGAACGCCACCAGCCGCGCGTCGAGGCTGGCCTTTTCCGGAACCTCGAGGAGGTGCGCGGCGTCGGTCACGCGACCAGCGAGGGCGATGCTCGGACGGGCGGCGGCACGGTGACGGGCGACCGCGTTCGCGTGCCCGTGACCTGCCGCCGGTTCGACGCAGAGTGCCCACGGCAGCGCGACCAAGATCAGCGAACGCAGCATTGGCGTGCAGTGAGACCGACGAGGCCCTGGCGTCAACCGCTATAGGCACTGCAGCGCGTCAGGAGGCAGACACCAGCCGCCGATACAGCATCGCCAGCGCCACCGCGTTGAACGCCGCATAACCCGCCGCGACGACCGCCGAGACCAGGGCGACGATGAAATTGGCAAGTCCCGGCCCCGCGATCAGGGTCAGCGTCGCGCCGAGCGCCGCCGCGACGATGCCGGCGACCAGAAGCGCCGCGACGAGGGCCGCGACGAGCGACGCGAGGAAGCCGAGGACCAGCCAGCCCTGGCCCGCCGTCGCCGCCCAGCTCAGGCGGAGCGCCGCGACCGCGCCACCGTCGCGCGCCGCCACCACCGGCATCGCCAGCGCCAGTCGCGCGACGACGTACAGCCCCGGGATCAGCAGCACGAGGCCGGGCAGCAGGGCCGCCGGCGTCCCGCGCTGCGACAGCTGGACGAGCGTCATCGCGGGCACCAGCGCGAACGCGGTGAGCAGCCCCGCGACGATCAGGCGCGGCAGCCGCCACAGGCCCTGCGCCAGCGCCTCGCGCGGACCGCCGCCGCGCACCGCCAGCCGCGCGATCGCCAGTTGCGCGACCGCGCCGAGCGCCGCCAGCGCGCCCTGCACCGCGAGCGTCGTGCCCGCGAGATCGCTTATCCGGCGCGGCTGCGCGGGGCCGAAAACTTCCGCGACCATCGCGGGCAACAGGATGAACGCGGCGGCGAGCGTCGCGTAGGTCGCTGCATCGGCCCGGAGCGCATCGAGCGTGTCGCGCCACAGCACGGCAAAGCCGACCTTGCCGGTCATCGCGCCGTCACCGCGACGCGCCCCAAGCCGCCGGGCTCAGGCAGCGCGCGCCACGCCCTTCGCCTCGACCAGTTCGGACAACTCGCCCGACCGGTACATCTCCATCATGATGTCCGACCCGCCGACGAACTCGCCCTTGACGTAGAGCTGCGGCACCGTCGGCCAGTCGCTGAAAATCTTGACCCCGGCGCGGACTTCGGTATCGCGCAGCACGTCGACGGTCTCGAACTCGACCTCGAGCGCTTCGAGAATCTGAATCGCGGTCGCCGAAAAGCCGCATTGCGGGAACACCGGCGTGCCCTTCATGAACAGCACCACGTCATGCTCGCCGACAAGACCGGCGATGCGCGTCTGAACCTGATCGTCCATGGTATTACTCCTGTGCCGGGGCGGCGGTGGTCAGTTGCAGCGCATGCAACTCGCCGCCCATCCGTCCGCCCAACGCGTTGTAGACCAATTGGTGCTGCCGGACGCGCGGCAATCCGGCAAACTGCGCCGCGACGACGCGCGCCGCGTAATGATCGCCGTCGCCCGCAAGATCGGTGATCTCGATCGTCGAACCGGGCAGCGCGGTCCGGATCGCGGCCTCGATATCCGCCGCCGCCATGCCCACTAGACCGCCTCGCGATACTGGCGTTCGGCCTCGATGAAAGCGACCTGCAGCTGCGCGCGAATCTCCGCGTCGGTGACGCGGGGCAGGTCGGCCTGCAGCTTGGCGATGACATCCTCGTCGCCGGGGTGCTCGAGATCGGCGAGGATGACCGTCTTGGCATAGTCCGCCGCCGCGTCGCCGCTGAGGCCGAGCTGGTCCGCCGCCCACAGGCCGACCAGCCGGTCGCGCCGCGCCAGCACCTTGAAGCGCAGGTCGGCATCGTGCGCGTACATGTCCTCGAAGGCTTTTTCGCGGTTGTCGAAGCTGGTCATGCGTGTCCTCGTCGCTGCTCGCTCCAGATAGAGCGGCTTGGCGCGCGGTTCAACGTGGCGGCGCAAACATCTTGGCGGGCCTTCGCGACCGGGGGCTGCAAACATTGTCAGGCCTTCCCCCCCGCGCTATGTACGCGTCGCGATCCCCCGCCCCGGCTGCGCGCGAACCCCGCCCGCGCCGGGGCGCTGTCATTTGAGAAGGCTCCGCCCATGTCCCGCCGCCGCCAGATCTACGAGGGCAAGGCCAAGATCCTCTACGAGGGTCCCGAGCCGGGCACGATCATCCAGTATTTCAAAGACGACGCGACCGCCTTCAATGCCCAGAAAAAGGGCACGATCAGTGGCAAGGGCGTGCTCAACAACCGCATCTCGGAGCATCTGTTCACGCTGCTCGGCACGATCGGCATCCCGACGCACTTCATCCGCCGCCTCAACATGCGCGAGCAGCTGGTGCGCCAGGTCGAGATCGTGCCGATCGAGGTCGTCGTCAGGAACGTCGTCGCGGGGTCGCTGGCCAAGCGCCTCGGCATGGAGGAGGGCACGCCGCTGCCGCGCACCATCCTCGAATTCTACTACAAGGACGACGCGCTCGGCGATCCGATGGTCACCGAGGAGCATATCGCGGCGTTCGGCTGGGCGAACCAGGACGAGGTCCACGACATGTCGGACCTCGCGGTGCGGATCAACGACTTCATGGCCGGGCTGTTCGCGGGCGTCGGTATCCGCCTCGTCGATTTCAAGCTCGAGTTCGGCCGCCTGTTCGAGGGCGATTACAGCCGCATCATCCTGGCCGACGAGATCAGCCCCGATGGCTGCCGCCTGTGGGACATGAAGACCAGCGAGAAGATGGACAAGGACCGCTTCCGCCTCGATCTCGGCGGCGAGGTCGAGGCCTATACCGAAGTCGCGCGCCGTCTCGGCCTGCTTCCCGAAGGCGTCGTCGGCGCGGTCCTCGACCTCGACGAGCACCGCAAGGCGCGGGGGAGGTAGGGGTTGCCGAGCGGCCGACGCTAGATTATTTGTATCGCAATTGAGATACACTGGATCAACCGATGGCCGCGACTTCGATGCTCCATGTTCGTCTCGATGACGCAACCAAGGCGCAGGGCGGTGCAGTGCTCGATGCGATCGGCCTGTCTGCCTCGGACGCGGTGCGGCTGTTCTACAAGCGTCTGATCGCCGACCAGGCTTTCCCGCTCGAACTTAAAGTGCCCAATATGACGACGCGCGTCGCGATGGCCGAAGCGGATGCGATCATCGCTGGCCACAGTGCGCGCTTCGCCGACGGCGATGCCCTGATTGCCGACCTTGAAACGGCCCGCAGCTAGCAAGCGGGCGGCGCTGCCGCGCGCGTCGGACTTTGCCAAACCGTTCCGCAAGGACTGGGAGCGCCTGTCGCGCTCGGGTCGTTACGACCTCAACCGGCTCAAGGCGGCGATGATCCTGCTGATCGCCAACGACGCCCCGCTCGGTCCCGAGTGGCTCGATCATCCGCTCAAGGGCGAGTGGTCGGGCTACCGCGAGTGTCACATCGGCGGCGATTTTCTGCTGATCTACCGGATCGGCGATTTGACGGAGACCATCGTCTTTGTCCGCGCGGGCACGCACGCCGATCTGTTCAGCGAGTAGGCAACCCGGGCGCTGGATATAATGGTGGACGCACCAGGGTTCGAACCTGGGACCCGCTGATTAAGAGTCAGCTGCTCTACCAACTGAGCTATGCGTCCGCACCCCTTGCGGGAGGCGGGCTGTTAGCAAGGCGCGGGGCAGGGCGCAAGCCTAATAGGCGGACGTCGTGCGGCGGCGACCGACGCTCATCAGGATACCGAGCAGGATCAGCACGGTCATCATCGCCGAGCCGCCCCAGCTGATCAGCGGCAGCGGAATGCCGACGACGGGGGCGAGGCCCATGACCATCATCATGTTGATCGCCAGATAGAAGAACAGCGTGCAGGTCAGCCCCATCGCGGCTAGGCGGGCGAACGGCGACGGGGCGCGCAGCGCGACGCCGATCCCCCAGCTCAGCACGATGCCGAACCCTGCGATGACGAACAGCCCGCCGATCAGGCCCCATTCCTCCGCCATCGTCGCGAAGACGAAATCGGTGTGCAGTTCCGGCAGGTAGTCGAGGTGCGACTGGGTGCCCTGCAGATAGCCCTTGCCGGTCAGCCCGCCGCTGCCGATGGCGATCTTCGACTGGGTGATGTGATAGCCTGCGCCGAGCGGATCGCTGGCAGGATCGAGGAAGATCGCGACGCGCTTCCTCTGATAATCGTGGAGCAGCCCCCACGCGACGGGCAACGCCGCCGCCCCGGCGAGCGCGGCGGCGCCGAACAGCCACAGCCGGACGCCCGCGAGGAACATCACCGCGACGCCGCCGAAAGCGATCGACAGCGCGGTACCGAGGTCGGGCTGGAGCATCACCAGCGCGGCGGGGAGCGCGATCAGCAGCAGCGGCGGCCAGAGTCCGGCGAAGCGGGTGACATACGGGCGCGGCAGATGATGGTAGAAGCGCGCGGTCGCGAGGATGATCGCGAGCTTCATGAATTCCGATGGCTGGAGCTGGATGATGCCAAGGTCGAGCCAGCGCTGGCCGCCGCCCTTGACCGCGCCGATGACCTCGACCCCGACGAGTCCGAGGAGCACCGCGCCGTACAGCCAATAGGCCCAGCGCAGCCAGGTCTCGGCGGGCACCTGCGTCAGCGCCAGCATTGCGGTCAGCAGCACGGCAAAGCGAATGCCCTGCTTGAGCGCCCACGGCTGCGCGTGACCCCCGGCGGCGGAATAGAGCACGACGAGGCCGAAGCCGCCGAGCGCCGCGACGACGAGCACGATCCCCCACGGCATTTCGCGCAGGCGCAGGGTCCATTGGCCGTTGAGCACGTCATCCTCGTTGCCACGCCGTCCCGGTCGGGAACGACGGGAGCGCCGTCATCTAGCCCAAGACAGCGCCTCGACATAGGCGCGCGCCTTTGCCGTCACGTCGGCTGCCGTGTCGCCGGGCCGGAACACCCCCGACCCGAGCCCGAAGCCGCGGGCACCCGCCTTGAGCCAGCCGCCCATCCCCGTCGGCAAGACGCCGCCGACGATCAGCAGGTCGGTGCCCTTCGGCAGCACCGCGAGCAGCGCCTTCGCCACGGCGGGCGTCGCCGCCTCGGCGGGGAACAGCTTGAGCGCGTGCGCGCCTGCGCCCAGCGCCGCGAAGGCTTCGCTCGGCGTGAAAAACCCCGGTGCCGCGACCAGCCCCGCCGCGACGGTCGCGGCGATGACCGGCAGGTTCGTATTGGGCGACACGATCAGCCTGCCCCCCGCATCGGCGACGCGCGCCACGTCGGCGGGGTCGAGGACCGTCCCTGCGCCGATCGTCGCGCGCCCGCCAAACGCCTTCGCGAGGATGCCGATGCTCTCGAACGGGTGCGGCGAGTTGAGCGGAACCTCGACGATGTGGATGCCTGCGCCGAGAAGCGCCGCGCCGATGGCCTCGGCTTCCTCGGGGACGATGCCGCGCACGATGGCGACGAGCGGGCAGGCCGCGAGGTGCGCGCGAAAGGTCTCGACGTCGCTCATGCGCGCGCGCCCCTGATCGCCCGCATCCCCGCGACGAAAGCCGCCGCGCCGTCGATGACGCGTGCGCTGCGTCCGGCGCGCTCGAGCGCGATCGCGAAACGTCGCGTCAGCGCGGGCGCGCCGATCAGCGGCACCACGGGCGTCCGCAATCGCCCCAGTCCGATCCGTACCTCGCTGCCGATCAACAGCCCCGAGACATAGCTTGCCGCGTCCGCCGCCGCCGCGCGCCCGAGCAGCACGCGCGCGCGGGTCGTGAACAGCTCGGCCGTCAGGTCGGTGTTCGCCAGCGCGTGATCGACGCCCGCGACAAAGGCGTCGCCGTCGCCGGCGTCGTGCGCGAGCAGGTCCGACAGGATCGACTTCGCCTTGAGCGCCGCGAACACGTCGCCAGTCATCACGGTGCGGAAGCGCACGATGCAGCCGCCCGCGATCTCGACCCATTTGCCGTGCGTGCCGGGGTGCGCGACGAGGCCGTCGCCGATCTCGCCGAGCGCCAGCGCGCCCAGCAACTGCACCTCCTCGCCGCGCATCACGTCGGCGGCCTGGCCATCGTCGAACGCCACGCCGGGGACGATGCCGATGCCGTCATCCACCCAATGCACGCCGCGCGCGATGTCGCCGAGCCCGGCGGGGGCGCGGACATAGGGCACCTCGACCCAGCCCCGGTTCGAGCCGATCATTCCCGCGAGCAGCACCGGCGCGCCGTTCGCGGCCGCGCGGATCGCCGCCAGCTCGCCCGCGAAATCGGCGCAGTTGAGGATACCGCGGTCGTCCTCGCGCGCCGACACCACCGCGCCGTCGTCGCCGATGACGAAGACACGGCGGTTGCTCGTCCCCCAGTCGACCGCGACGAACCCCATCAATGCGACTCCCGCAACACCGCCGACCCCGAGCCACCGCGCAGGAAGGCCAGATCGGCTCCCTCGTCGGCTTGCAGCACCGTGTCGATATAGAGCTTGTACCAGCCGCGCGCATAGACCGGGTCCGGCGCGATCCACGCGGCGGCGCGGCGCGCCAACTCGGCGTCGTCGATCTCGAGCGTCAGCGTCCCCGCATGCGCGTCGAGCGCGATAAAATCGCCATTCCTCACCAGCGCCAGCGGGCCGCCGGCGTGCGCCTCGGGGGCGACGTGGAGGACGACCGTGCCGAACGCCGTACCGCTCATCCGTGCGTCGCTGATCCGCACCATGTCGCGGACCCCGGCCTCAAGGAGCTTGCGGGGTAGTGCCATGTTGCCGACCTCGGGCATGCCCGGATAGCCGCGCGGACCGCAGCCCTTGAGCACCATGACGCACGTCGCGTCGATGTCGAGGGTCGCGTCGTCGATGCGCGCGTGAAAGTCCTCGATGCTCTCGAACACCACCGCGCGACCGCGATGCCTGAGCAGTGCGGGCGTCGCCGCGCTGGGCTTGATCACCGCACCGCGCGGCGCGAGATTGCCCGTCAGGATCGTCAGCCCCGCCTCGACCTGCACCGGCCGCGCGACGGGCCGAATGACCTCGGGATTGTCGTTGCGCGCCGCGTCGGCGATCTGGCGCAGGCTCAGCCCCGACACCCCGACGTGGTCGAGGTCCATCAGCGCGCCGAGTTCCTTGAGCACGGCGGGGACGCCGCCGGCATAGTGCAGATCCTCCATCAGGAAGCGCCCAGCGGGCATCAGGTCGACGAGCAGCGGCAGCTTCGCGCCGATCGCCTGCCAGTCGGCGAGATCGAACCTGACCCCGGCGCGCCCCGCCAGCGCGAGCAGGTGGAGTACCGCGTTGGTCGAGCCGCCGATCGCCGCGCACATCCGCACGCCGTTCTCGAACGCCGTACGGGTCAGCGTGTCGGACAGTTTTGCGCCCGCCCGGACCAGTTCGACGATGCGGTTGCCGGTGCGGTGCGCCATCGCCTTGCGCCGCGCGTCGACGCCGGGGATCGTGCCGTTATAGGGCAGGCTCAGCCCCATCGCCTCGAAGATGCAGGCCAGCGTCGACGCGGTGCCCATTGTCATGCACGTCCCCGACGAGCGCGACATGCCCGCCTCGGCGGCCATGAATTCGGCATTGGTCATCGTGCCGGCGCGGACCTCCTCCGAGAAGCGCCAGACGTCGGTGCCGCTGCCGATGTCGCGCCCGCGATACTTGCCGTTGAGCATCGGGCCGCTGGAAATCAGCATCGCGGGCAGATCGACCGACGCCGCGCCCATCAGCATCGCCGGGCTGTTCTTGTCGCAACCCCCAAGCAGGACGACGCCGTCCATCGCATAGCCGCGGATGCTCTCCTCGACATCCATGCTCATCAGGTTGCGGAACAGCATCGCGGTTGGGCGGATCTGCGTCTCGCCGAGGCTCATCGCAGGGAATTCGAGCGGCAGGCCGCCCGCCTCCCACACCCCCGCCTTCACCGAGTCGGCGATGCCGCGCAAGTGACTGTGGCACGGATTGAACTCGGAGAAGGTCTGGCAGATGCCGATGACGGGGCGGCCGTCGAAGACGTGGGCGGGCAACCCCTGCGCCTGCATCCAGCTACGATGGATGAAGCCGTCCTTGTCGCGCTTGCCGTAGGTCGCGGCGGAGCGGAGCGGCGGGGTTTCGTCGGTCATCGGGGGGTAACGCCTGTCACGCGGATTGAGCCGCGCGTCTCTTATCCCTACCGTCATCCCGGCGAAAGCCGGGACCCATCTCCCGAATTCCGGCGATGGGTCCCGGCTTTCGCCGGGATGACGGTGCGGAGGAAGCAAGCGGCATGAACACCGACCTCGAAGGCCCCGGCTGGACCTGCCTGTGGCCGCTGGCGTGCAAGCTCGGCGAGGGGCCGGTGTGGGTGGCGCGCGACGCAGCGCTGTGGTCCGTCGACATCGAGGCTCCCGCCGTCCACCGCCTCGATCCCGCAAGCGGCGAACGCTTCAGCTGGATACCGCCGTGCCGCATCGGCTCGCTCGCGCCGCGCGCCTCGGGCGGGTTCGTCGCGGGGACCGAGCGGGGCTTCGCGCACGTCGATCCGGTGGCGGGGATCTTCGAACTGCTGACCGACCCCGAGGCCGACCGCCCCGGCAACCGCTTCAACGACGGCAAGGTCGATCCCGCCGGACGCTTCTGGGGGGGCACGATGGACGACGCCAAGCGCGCCGCTTCGGGGGCTTTGTACCGGCTCGACGCCGACCTGCAGGCGACCCGTGTCGAGGACGGCTTTCGCATCACCAACGGTCCGGCGTTCAGCCCCGACGGCCGGACAATGTACCACACCGATACGCTGCGCCGGACGACCTGGGCCTATGATCTTGCCACCGACGGCGCGGTCTCGAACAAGCGGGTGTTCGCGGCATGGCCCGAGGGCTTCGGCAATCCCGACGGCATGACCGTCGACGCGCAAGGATATCTGTGGGTCGCCTTCTGGGGCGGTGCTTGCGTGCGCCGCGTCGCGCCCGACGCGACGGTCGTCGGCGATCATCCGCTGCCGTGCTCGAACGTCACCAGCATGAGCTTCGGCGGTCCGAACCTCGACCGGCTGTTCGTCACCAGCGCGCGCCAGGGGCTCGACGCCGACGCGCTCGCGGCGCAACCGCTGGCGGGCGGGCTGTTCGAGATCGACGCGCGCGGCGTGCGCGGCGTCGCCGGGGTGGAGTTCGGGGCATGAGCCTGCTGCGCCTGACGCTTGGCGAGACCGCGCTCGATCTGGCGCCGCTGGCGGGGGGCGGCATCGCGACGTTTCGCTGGCGCGGCATCGACATCATGCGGCCCGCCGACCCGCAGGCGCTTGCGGCGCGCGACCCGCTCGGCCTCGCGGCCTTCCCGCTGGTGCCCTATTCGAACCGCATCGCGCACGGGCGTTTCGTCTGGGCGGGGCGCGAGATCGTCGTGCCGCGCAATTTCGGCGCGCATCCGCACGCCATCCACGGGGTCGGCTGGCAGCGGCCGTGGCATGTCGCGCACGCCGACGGGGCGTCCGCGCGGCTGGTCCTCGACTGTCCGGCGGGCGACTGGCCATGGGCGTTCACGGCGATGCAGGACTTCACGCTGGCACCCGACGGCTTCGACTATGCGCTTTCGGTAACGAATCGCGACGGCACGCCGATGCCCGCCGGACTGGGGATTCACCCCTATTTCCCCAATCCGCCCGAGACCACGCTGGGTGCCGGCCTCGACGGCTGGTGGCGGACCGATGCCTTCGTCATGCCGCTTGGCGCTGTCGCCGAGGCGCGCGACGACTGGACGCACCGGCTGCACGCGGGGACAACGACCGACCATGTATTTTCGGGGCTGGCGGGGCCGGTGACGCTCGGCTGGCCGGGGCACCGCCTGACGATGCGCGCGACGCCGAACGCGCGCTGGCTGGTGGTCTATGCACCGGCGGGCGACACCATCACCGCCGTCGAGCCGGTGACGCACCCGACCGATGCGCTCAACACGCCGGGGCATCCGGGCCTCGTTGCGCTCGCGCCGGGACAGACGATGACGCTGGGGGCCAGCTTCCGCTGCGCCTGACGCGCGCTCAGGCGACGATGCCAAAGCTCTCGCGGATGCCGTCGATAACGAACTGCGCCGCCAGCGCCGCCAGCACGACGCCGAGCAGCCGCGTGATCATCGCCTCGATCTTGCGCCCGATGAGCTGCATGATCGGCCCCGCCGCGAGCAGCGCCAGCAAGGTCAGGACCAGCACCACCGCCAGCGCCGCGAGCACCGCCAGCCGGTCCTGCCAATCGGTCGAGCGCGCCATCAACAGCATCACGGCGGCGATCGAACCCGGCCCGGCAAGCATCGGAATCGCCATCGGGAAGACCGAAATATCCTCGTGCGCGACATCGCGCGCCTGCGCGGCGGCGTCGCGGGTGACTTCCTCGGCGCGGTTCTCGCGGCGCTCGGTGCGCTTTTCAAAGACCATGTCGATGGCAATCAGGAACACCATGATGCCGCCCGCGACCCGAAACGCCGCAAGGCTGATGCCCAGCGATTGCAGGAACGCCGCGCCGCCAACCGCGAACAGCACGAGGACGACGCTGGCAATGGCGGTCGAGCGCAGCGCCATGCTGCGCCGGTGCGCCGCGCTCGCGCCCGCCGTCAGCGACGAGAAGATCGGCACGCAACCCGGCGGATCGAGCACGACGAACAGCGTCACGAACGCCGAGATGAACAGCGGCATCATAAGGCGGGCACCGCCAGCCCGGCGCGCGCGTGCGCGGCGCGCAGGGTATTGCGGAGCAGGCACGCGATGGTCATCGGGCCGACGCCGCCGGGAACGGGCGTGATCGCCCCCGCCGTTTCGAGGGCCTCGGCGAAATTCACGTCGCCGACCAGGCTCGTCTTGCCGTCGGCGAGCGCGATGCGGTTCATGCCGACGTCGATAACCGTCGCGCCCGGCTTGAGCCAGCTGCCGCGCACCAGTTCGGGCACGCCGACCGCCGCGACGACGATATCGGCGCGCGCGACATGGCGTTCGAGGTTGCGCGTCCGCGAGTGCGCGACGGTAACGGTGCAGCTGGCCGCCACGAGCAGCGCCGCCATCGGCTTGCCGACGATGTTCGAGCGGCCGATGACCAGCGCCTCCAGCCCCGACAGGTCGCCCAGCCGATCATGGAGCAGCATCAGGCACCCCGACGGGGTACACGGCACCAGCCCCGGCAAGCCGCTCGCCAGTGCGCCCGCGTTGACCGGGTGGAAGCCGTCGACATCCTTCGCCGGGTCGACCGCCGCGATGACGCGCGCCTCCGAAATATGTCTTGGGCACGGCATCTGGACGAGAATGCCGTCGACCGCATCGTCGGCGTTGAGCGTGCCGACCAGCGCCAGCAAGTCCATCTCGGGAACATTGGCGGGCAGGCGGTGCTCGAACGACGCCATGCCCGCCGCCGCCGTCGCGGCCCCCTTGTTGCGGACATAGACGTGGCTCGCGGGGTCGTCGCCCACCAGCACCACGGCGAGCCCGGGCACCCGCCCCGTCGCTGCCGCGAACGCCGGAACCGCCGCCCCGACGCGGTCGCGCAAGTTCGCGGCGAACGCCTTGCCGTCGATGATCGCCGCGGTCACGCCAGCCTCAAAGAATGACGGGGACGTTGGCGACGATCAACTTCTGGATCAGCAGGATGACCAGCAGCACAACCATCGGCGACAGGTCGATGCCGCCGAAATCGGGGAGCAGGCGGCGGATCGGGCGATACAGCGGCTCGAGGACGCGCTCGAGCGTCCGCAGCACCGAGCGCACGACATTGTTCTGCAGATTGATGACGTTGAACGCCACCAGCCAGCTGAGGATCGCCTGGACGATCACCGTCCACTTGAGGATGTCGAGCAGCAGGACGACGAACCCGGCGAGCACCGCCAGCGTGGGAGTCATGGGACTTGAACTTTCGCTAAGGTCGCGCGGCGTCATCTAGGGCGCGCACGTCGCGCGTGCAACGCGGGCGGTCTTTACGCGCCGCTTACGCCGGCGCACCGTGTTACCCATGGGACCGTCCGACCGCCGACCCTATCTCGCGACCATGATCGATTGGCTTGGAACGCGGCGTCCGCTCGACCTCATCCTGCTCGTCAGCGCGCTGCTCGCGCTCGTCGTCGCGGCCTGCAGCTTCGGCGTCGTCGCCTGAGAAAACCTGCGAGGAGACCGCATGCGACACCCCGCCCCCTGTCCACGCCGCGCCGCGACGCTCTTCCTGTCGGCCTATGCCGCCGGGACGGGATTGTTCGCCGCCGCGATGATCCAACTGGCAACGGTGCTCGGCGGCTGACGGAACCCGCGCGCGCGCCGACCGCTGAGCGGGTCTTCAACCCTGTCCAGACGAGGCCGTCATGCCGCTCACCGCGCTCGCGCTCAATTGCACGCTCAAGGCCGCGTCGGGGGGCGAGCCGTCGTCGACCGACCGGCTGCTCGGCGAACTGCTCGCAGCGCTCGCCGGACACGGCGTCACCCACGAGACGGTGCGCGTCGTCGCCGAGAACCTGATGCCCGGCGTCGAAACCGACATGGGCGACGGCGACGACTGGCCCACCCTGCGCGCGCGCATCCTTGCCGCCGATATCCTCGTCTTCGGGTCGTCGATCTGGCTCGGCCACCTCAACTCGGTCGCCCAGCGCGTCCTCGAACGCATGGACGCCTTCCTGTCGGACGCGACCGACAGCGGCGTGCTGCCGCCGTTCGGCAAGGTCGCGGTGGTCGCGACGGTCGGCAACGAGGACGGCGCGCACCACGTCAACGCCGAGCTGTTCCAAGGATTGAACGACGTCGGTTTCACGATACCGGCGGGCGGCGCGATCTATTGGGTCGGCGAGGCGATGGGCAAGATCGACTACAAGGACCTGCCCGCGACGCCCGAGAAGGTCGCCGCCGCGACGAGGACCTGCGCGCGCAACGCGGTGCACCTCGCGGGCCTGCTCAAGGGCGCGGCCTATCCGGCGATGTAACCGGGGGGGCGCCGCCGCCGAACCTTCGCCTGTGCCCTTCCGGCGCGAACGGAGATTTCGATGCGCCCCCTGACCACCATCGCCGCGATCGTCCTGACGCTGGCGGCGATCTCGCCCGCGCTCGCGGGAATCGACATCGGGCCGGCGGTCGGCAGCGCGGCTCCGGCGGTGACGGCGGTCGATGGCCATGGCGCGGCGCGGTCGCTGGCCAGTATCGCCGGCAAGAACGGCACGGTGCTGGTGTTCTTCCGCTCGGCACGCTGGTGCCCGTATTGCCAAAAGCAGCTGATCGAGTTCAAGGCGGCGGCGAAACCGCTCGCGGCGCGCGGCTATGCGCTGGCGGCGCTGAGCTATGACCCCGCCGAGGCGCAGACGGCGTTCGCCACCAAGCAGGGCCTCGACTATATCCTGTTGTCGGACCCCAAGTCGGCGACCATCGAAGCTTGGGGGCTGCGCGATCCGCAATATCCGGCGGGCAACTTTGCTTACGGCGTGCCGAAGCCGGCGATCTTCGTCGTCGACGCGCGCGGCGTCGTGCGCGGCAAGCTCGCCGAGGACGGCTACAAGGTCCGCCCGCCGGTCGCGGCAGTGCTCGCGCTTGTCGACGGGTTGGCCGCCAAATGACAGCCGTCGGTCGCACGGCGTAATTTATCGCTGCGCCAAACCGCGTAGTGCCGTAGCATCGCGCCATGGCGGACACGACGGGCGCGAGCACGATACGGATACGCGCCGGGCTTTGGCTCGCCGGGCTGCTCGGCCTCGTCTTCATCGCGCTCGGCGTCGTCATCGGCGGGCAATCCGCCGCTGCGCCGGTGCCCAGCGGCGTTGTCTTCGAGCGGCTGTTCGGTGTCCGCGACGCGTTTCTGGGCGGGTGGATGCTGCTGCTGCTGGGCTTGCGGATGCACCGCGCGCTCGCGATCTTCGTCATCGCGGCGCTGCTGCTGCCGCTCGCCGATACCACCGTGCTCGGCGGGCTGATCGGCTGGGCGCGCGCGATGCGGATCAACCTGCCCTACGAGGTGCCGCTGCTGATCGACGCGGTGTTGCTCGCGCCGCTGCTGCGACGGCAGGGGAGGGCGGCGTGACGCGTTGAACCGGCGCGGCGGGCATGCGACGAGCGCCGCCATGCAAGCACGTCGCATCGTCGTCGTCGGGGCCGGGATCGGCGGGTTGACGGCGGCTGCGCGGCTCGCCGCGCGGGGGTTTGCGGTGACGGTCTGCGAGCGCGCCGCGACGGCGGGGGGCAAAGTCCGCCAGCTCGACACCGGCGGGGTTGCGGTCGACGCCGGACCGACGGTGTTCACGATGCGCTGGGTGTTCGACGAGGTGTTTGCGGCGTGCGGCGCGAGCCTCGACGCCGCGCTGACCTTGACCAGGGCCGATATTCTCGCGCGCCACGCGTGGGACGACGGCAGCCGCCTCGACCTGTTCGCCGACCCGGACGCCAGCGCCGAGGCGGTCGGGGCATTCGCCGGCGCGCGCGAGGCGGAGGGCTTCCGCGCCTGCATGGCCGAGGGCGCGCGCATCCTGCGGACGCTCGAAGCGCCGTTCCTGCGGCGGCCCGCGACGACCCCGCTCGGCCTGACCGCGCGGATCGGGCTGGCGGGCCTGCCCGGACTGCTGGGCATCCACCCCTATGCGACGCTGGCGCGCCGCCTCGCGGTGCACTTCCGCGACGCGCGCCTGCGCCAGTTGTTCGGGCGCTATGCGACCTATGCCGGGAGTTCGCCCTATGCGGCCCCCGCGACGCTGCTGCTCATCGCCGCGGTCGAGGCCGAGGGGGTGTGGCTCGTCGAGGGAGGCATGTACGCGCTCGCCCGCGCGCTCGAATCCCTCGGTCAGGCGAACGGTGCGACCTACCGCTACGGGGCCGAGGTCGCGGGGATCGACGCGGGGGGCGTGACGCTCGCGGGCGGCGAGCGGATCGAGGCCGACGCCGTGGTCGTCAATGCCGACCCGCAGGCGGTGGCGGGCGGGCTGCTGGGGGCCGCTGTCCGCCGCGCCGTGCCGCCGCTCGCGCCGCGCGACCGCGCGCTGTCGGCGCTGGTCTGGACACTCGACGCGGACGCGAGCGGGTATCCGCTGGTCCGGCACAACGTCTTCTTCTCCGGCGATTATGCGCGCGAGTTCGCCGATCTCGGGCGCGGACGCCTGCCCGGCGAACCGAGCGTCTATGTCTGCGCGCAGGACCGCGCCGCCGCCGCTGCCGCGACATCGCCGAACGGGTCGGAGCGCCTGCAACTCATTGTCAACGCGCCGCCGGTGCGCGACGGTGCAGCGTTGACGGCGGGGGAGATCGACAGTTGCGCGGCGGCGACGTTCGAGCGGATGGCGCGTGCCGGGCTGACGCTCGACGTGCGCGCCGCGACGCTGACCGCGCCGTCGGACTTCGCGGCGTTGTTCCCGGCGAGCGGCGGGGCGCTGTACGGTCGGGCCACGCACGGCGCGAGCGCCGCCTTCCGGCGACCGGCCGCGCGGACGAAGCTGCCGTTCCTCTACCTCGCGGGCGGCGCGACGCATCCCGGCGCGGGCGTGCCGATGGTGGCGCTGTCGGGATGCCGCGCGGCGGAGGCGGTGGCGGCCGATTGGGGCTGAGATGACGCGACCCCCCGACGCGCCGAGCTTCGACGTCGCCGTCGCCCCCCACGGCTATGCCTGGTGGTACATCGACGCGCTGAGCGACGACGGGCAGCACGGCCTGACGATCATCGCCTTCATCGGCAGCGTCTTTTCGCCCTATTACTTCTGGGCGGCGCGCGGCGATCCGCTGAACCATGTCGCGCTGAACGTCGCGCTGTATGGGCCGCGCGGCAACCGCTGGGCGATGACCGAACGCGGGCGCGCCAGCCTGACGCGCGACGCCGGACGCCTGAGCCTCGGACCGAGCGCGCTGCACTGGGACGGCGACGCGCTGGTCGTCGACTTCGCCGAGATCGGGATGCCGATCCCGCGCCGCTTGCGCGGTCAGGCGCGGATCGTGCCGACCGCCTTCAACGCGCAGTCGTTCGCGCTCGATGCGGCGGGCCGCCACGTCTGGCAGCCGATCGCGCCCCGCGCCCGCGTCGAGGTGCGGTTGACCGACCCGGCGCTCAGCTGGAGCGGCACGGGCTATGTCGACGCCAACGTCGGCGCGGAACCGCTCGAGGCGGGGTTCGCCGATTGGCAATGGTCGCGCGCGCATCTGCACGCCGACACGGCGGTTTTCTACGAAGGCGTACGCCGCGACGGCAGCGCGTTCGCGCTGGCGCTGCGCTTCGACGCGGCGGGCCGGGCGAGCGTCGTCGAAGCTCCCCCCGCCGCCGCGCTGCCGCCGACCGGCTGGCGCGTCGGGCGCGCGACGCATGCCGACGCAGGGGCCGCCGCACGCGTCGTGCGGACGTGGGAGGATTCGCCCTTCTACGCGCGCTCGACGGTGGCGACGCGGCTGTTCGGCGAGGGCGCGCTGGCGGTCCACGAGAGCCTGTCGCTCGACCGCTTCCGCCTGCCCATCGTCAAGGCGATGCTGCCGTTCCGGATGCCGCGGCGGCGATGAGCGCAGCGAAGCGGTCGGGCTGCTCCTCGTGCATCAGATGGCCGAGGCCGGCGAAGGTTTCGACGCGTGCGCCCGCCACGATGCGCGCGACCTTGCGCGCCACCGACGGTGGGATCGTGCTGTCGCGCTCGCCCGCCAGCAAGGTCAGCGGGGCGTTCAGCTTCGGCAGGTCGCGCGCCAGCCCGTCCAGGTCCCAGTTCGCCATCATGCCGAGCGCCCCGGCGACATGCCCCGAGCGCTGGAACAGCCGCGCGTAGAGATCGACGCCGCGCGCATCGAGGTGCGACCCCGTCCCCTCGATGACCTTCGCCACCGCGCCGGGGAGCCGCGCCTGCCACGCCATCACCTGCGGCATCAGCGGGTTGACGAACAGCACGCGCGCGAGGCCGGGGAACAGCCTGGCGGCGATGCCCGGAAACGGCTGCAGCGCGCCGTTGAGCGCGACCAGCGGCAGCGGCGGCAGATGCCCGTCGAGGACGAGGCGGCACATCACCCCCGCCCCCGCCGAGTGCCCCGCGACCAGCGTCGGGGTCAGGCCGAGTTCGCCGAGCAAGGCCGCGACGCCGCGCGCCATGGCCGGCATCGTCAGCCCGGCGCCCTGCGGTGTCGCGGTGAAGCCGTGGCCCGGCAGGTCGGGCGCGACGACGGTGCAGGTTTCGGCGAGAACCGGCAGTACGTCGCGCCAGCTGTGCGTCGCCGCGCCTGCGCCGTGAAGGAGGAGGATGACGTCCCCCTCCCTTCCGCGCGTAGCGGAGAGAGGGGAGGGTTGGGGTGGGGTGTCTCCGGGCGAGACGCGGACTTCGTGGCGAAGCTCCCCACGCCCCTCCCCTCTCTCGGTTCGCAAAAGCGCACCGGGAGGGGAGGGGGCAGACCGCCCCGCCACCTGCACATGCCAGCGCAGGCCCCCCGCGTTCACGAAGCGGCTGTGCGCGCGGTTCGGCCAGTCGCGGCCTTCGATGCGCCAGTCGGGCTTGCTCATGCCGCCAGCGCCGCCGCCGCGACACCCTCGGCATCGACGCGCGGCAGCGCGAGGTAGCGCGCCCCCATGCGGCCGGCGAAGGCCGCTGTCTCGGCGCGCGGGCGCGGCGCGGTGTCGATCAGCAGCCCCGCGACCCCCGCCGCAACGAGTGCGCGTGCCGCGCCGTCGGCATCGAGTCCCGCCTGCGCGCGGCCCGCAGCAGGGTCGCGCGCGACGTTGCCGCGCCCGTCGGTGAGCAGCACGAGACGCGGCGTCCGCCCCCGGCTGCGGACGCTCAGCGCCAGCGCCAGCGCGGCATCGAGCCCCGCCGCGAGCGGCGTGCCGCCGCCGCCCGCCAGCTCGCCGAGCGCCCGGCGCGCGCGCGTCAACGACCGCGTTGGCGGCAGCAGCAGTTCGGCGGTACTGCCGCGAAAGGCGATCAGCGCCACCTGCGTTCGCAGCACATAGGCTTGGGCGAGCAGCAGCTCGACCGCGCCCTTCGCCTCCGCCAGTCGTGCCAGCGCCGCCGAGCCGCTGGCATCGACGACGACGATGACCGTCGCCTCCATGCGCGTCTCGAAGCGGCGGATGCGGAGGTCGTCGCGGCGGATGATAATCTTCTTTTCGTCATTCCGGCGAAGGCCGGAACCCGGTTTCGTCAGGGGCGCGAACGAACGAGCTTGTGAAGCAACTGGGTTCCGGCCTTCGCCGGAATGACGATCAACAAGGAGCGCCTCCGCCTCCCCCCGCCGCGCCCGCTGCCACACCGCCGCCGCCGCCAGCGTCGCCGCGAGCGCCAGACGCTTGCCGCCGCCGGGCATGCCGCCGCGCGTACCGACCGGGCGACCGCGCCGCCACGACAGCCGCCGCTCGCCCGCACCGCGCCCGCCCTCCTGCCCGCCGCGCCGCCGCCGCGCACGCGCCGCGCCGCCCTCGAGGAGCTTGGCGGGCAGGGCGGCTTTCGCTGCCGCCAGCACGATCTCGGTCAGTGCGTCGGCGGACGGTACGCTTTCGTCGTCGCCGTCGCCCCCGCTCTTCTCGGCGTCACCGCCGTCAGGCGTGGGCGGCTGCGGTGCATCGCCCTGGGCTTCGGCGGGCGGCAGCCGCGTCGCGCGCGGCGACAGCACGAGCTGCGCCGCCAGCGTCACGTCATCTGCGTCGATGCGATCGCGCCCCGCCAGCGCCGCCGCCGCACGCGCCGCGCGTAGCGCGAACATCACGCCCCGCGCCGAATCGACGCCCAGCAGCAAGGCCGTGCCGCACAGCGCCGCGAGAACCTCGGGGCCGGGGGTCGCAACCGTCGCCAGTCGCGCGCGCGCCGCCGCAATCGCTGCGGGGTCGAGGTCGGCATCGGCCCCCTCCGCCTCGACGCGGAACGCCAGCCGCTCGGTCAGCGCATCGGGGGCGCGCTCGTCGTCGCCCTCGCCCTCGTCGAGCAGCACCAGCGCAAGCCGCGCCGCCGCGCGCCCGCTCGCACCGTCGCGCTCGACGACGACTTCGCCCGTGTCGAGGACGTTCGCCAGCCGCCCCGCGACCCCCTCGCCCAGCCGCTCGGCCATCGGCACCAGCACGACGCCGCCGTGCGCCTCCGCCAGCAGCCCGCCGCTCGCCACCGGGCGGCCCGCCGCAAGTGTCGCCGCGACATCCAATCCGCCGAGCAGCCGCGCGTCGTCGATGCTGGGCGGCAGGCGACGCGGGGGCGCGGGCAGGCACGCGGCCAGCGCCGCGAGCCACTTGTCGCGCGCGCGAGACGGGGCCCCGCGAAGCACGACGCCGCCAAGGCCGAGGGGATCGACCGCAAAAAGGGCGAGGGGGGTCATCTTCCCCCTCCCCTCCCCGCGAAGCGGAGAGAGGGGAGGGTCGGGGTGGGGAGTGTGGCCACGCGACGGCTTTCCCTCGTAGCGCGACACCCCACCCCGATCCTCCCCGCTCTCCGTGCGCAAAGGCGCACGGGGCAGGGAGGGGGAAAACCTGTCACGCCGCCACCGCCAGCCCCGGGCCGCAAACTTCCGCCACCGCGCGCGCGATGCGCGCCGTCGAGCCCGTCTCGTCGAGGACGCCGCGCCGCAGCCGGTGCCTGAGCGCCATCGGCGCGACGCGCGCGATATGGTCGCCGGTCACGCTATCCGTACTCTCCAGCGCCGCCAGCGCGCGACCCGCACGCATCAGGGTCAGCTCGCCGCGCAGTCCGTCGGCGCCGACCGCCATGCACAGCCGCGACGCGAGTTCGAGGCTAGCGTCGGGCACCGCCACCCCCGCCAGCCCAGCCTTGGCGTGCGCGATGCGCTTGAGGACCTTCGCCTCGGCCTTGGCCCAGACGGCCGCAAAGGCATCGGGGGTCCGCTCATACGCATCGCAGCGCTTGAGGATCTCGACGCGCTCGGCGAGGACGCCCGGCGTCCGCACCTCGACCGACAGCCCGAAGCGATCGAGCAGCTGCGGGCGCAATTCACCCTCCTCGGGATTGCCGCTGCCGACGAGCACGAAGCGCGCCGGGTGGCGGACGCTGAGCCCCTCGCGCTCGACGACGTTCTCGCCCGACGCCGCGACGTCGAGGAGCAGGTCCACCAGATGGTCCTCGAGCAGATTGACCTCGTCGATATACAGGAACCCGCGATGCGCGCGCGCGAGCAGGCCGGGTTCGAAACGCTTCTCGCCGCGCGTCAAAGCCGCTTCGAGATCGAGCGCGCCGACGACGCGGTCCTCGGTCGCGCCGAGCGGCAGGTCGATGAAGGGCACCGGCCCCCGCACCGCCTTGCCCGTCGCGGCGACGGGACACGCCGCATATTGACCCCGGTCGTCGGGGTCGGCGTTGAAGCGCGACCCCTGCACGACGCGGATCGGCGGCAGCAGCGCCGCGAGCGCGCGCACGGCGGTCGACTTGCCCGTCCCCCGGTCGCCGAACACCATGACGCCGCCGATGCGCGCGTCGACGGCGGCGATCAGCAGTGCCGATTTCATCTCGTCCTGGCCGACGATGGCGGAAAAGGGGAACGGAGCGGTCATCGGGGCGGTTGTGCTGCATCGCCGCGACTGCGACAAGCATTTGCGGCTCCCGGGAAGGCTCATGCAGACCGTCATCTATGTCGCAGGCGGCATCGCGCTGGCGCTCGGCGCGATCGGCGGCGGCTCGACGCCGCTGACGCCGTGGTATCGCGCCTTGAAGAAGCCCGGCTGGAAGCCGCCCGACTGGGCCTTTGGTCCGGCGTGGTCGATCAACCTCGCGGGCGCGGCGACGGCGGCGGTGCTGGCGTGGAACGCCGCGTCGGGCAGCGACGATCATCGGCGCGTCATCATCGTCTTCGCGGTCAACGCGCTGTTCTTCCTCGGCTGGAGCCCGTTGTTCTTCATGGCGAAGCGCCCCGACTGGGCGATGGTCGAATGGGTCTTCCTGTGGGTCTCGGTAGCGGTCGCCGCCGCCGTCGTCGCGTCGCTGTCGCCCTTGGGCGGGCTGCTGATGCTGCCCTATCTGGCGTGGGTCAGCGTCGCGGGATTGCTCAACCGTGCCATCGTCCGCCTCAACAGGCCTTTCGGCACCGAGTCCGGGGTTGCGCGCGCCTAGTGCGCGGCTAGAGTGCGGCGACGCCAGCGACCGGGGATGCAAGCACGATGGCCGAAGTCTATGAACCGCCCGTCGTCGCCGGGGAAGTCCGCGCCATCACCGGTGCCGATGTCGACTGGGCGTTGCGCGCGGGCTGGGAGGACTTCAAGGCCAAGCGCGGCGATCTGCTGCTGGTGCCGGTCATCTATCCCGTGGTCGGCTTCATCGCCAGCGCCTTCGCCTTCAATGCCAACCTCATCCCGCTGCTATTCCCGCTCGTCGCTGGGCTGTCGATCCTCGGGCCGGCGGTGGCGGCGGGCTTCTACGAACTCGCACGCCGCCGCGAAGCGCACGAGGACGGCAGCTGGTGGCATTTCCTCGATCCGCTCAAGGGCCGCTCGCGCATGCCGCTTGCGGTGCTGACGATCGTACTGGCGGGGCTGTTCATCGGCTGGCTGGTCGCGGCGTGGGCGATCTACACCGCGACGCTCGGTACGATGGGGCCGCCGACGCCCGACCTGTTCCTCAACACGATGTTTTCGAGCGCGCAGGGTTGGCGGATGATCCTGATCGGCAATCTCGTCGGCGCGGGCTTCGCGCTGGTCACGCTGAGCGTCGCCGTCGCCTCGTTCCCGATGGTCGTCGACAAGCCCGTCGATGCGCTGACCGCGATCCTCACCTCGGTCGCCGCGGTGCGGAAGTCCCCCGCCGCGATGATCCGCTGGGGCGTCATCGTCGCGCTGGTGCTCGCGGCGGGCGCGCTGCCGCTGTTCATCGGGCTGGCGGTGGCGCTGCCGGTGCTCGGCTATGCGACGTGGCACCTGTATACGCGCGCGGTGGTGCGCTGAGGCGGCGCTGAACGCTTGCGCTGCATTCGCATTCGGGGCACGCGGGTGACGCGCCACGCCGCCGAGGGGAGATGCCCATGCACCGCAGCACCGACCGTATCCTGACGACGCACGTCGGTTCGCTGCCGCGCAGCAAGGCCGTTACCGACCTCGTCTTCGGGCGCGAGCGCGGCGATGCGGTCGACGCGGCGCAGTTCGACGCGACGATCGGCGCGGCGGTCGTCGATATCGTCGCACGGCAGGCGGCGGCGGGCATCGACCTCGTATCCGACGGCGAAATGTCGAAGATCAGCTATGCGACCTACATCAAGGACCGGCTGACGGGCTTCGACGGCGATTCCCCACGCATCCCGCCCAAGGATCTGGAGGCCTATCCGGGCTTCCTCCAGCGCCAGGCGCGCACCGGCGGCACCCCCGAATACCGCCGCCCCAAGTGCGCCGGGCCGATCGCGCCCCAGAACGACGCGTGGCTGCACGCCGATCTCGCGCACCTCGCTGCCGCGACCGCACCGCATGCGCTCAGCGGTGCGTTCATGAACGCGCCGTCGCCGGGCATCGTGGCGCTGTTCCAGCCCAACGATTTTTACCCGACGCAGGACGATTATCTCCAGGCGCTCGCCGAGGCAATGCGGCCCGAATACGAGGCGATCGCCGCCGCCGGGCTGACCCTGCAGATCGACAGCCCCGATCTCGGGCTCGGCCGCCACACGATGTACAAGGACCGCGACGACGCCGATTATCTGGTGCTCGTCGCCAAGCATCTCGAAGTTCTGCGCCACGCGCTGCGCAACATTCCCGCCGAGAACATCCGGATGCATATCTGCTGGGGCAATTACGAAGGCCCGCACGACTGCGATATCGAGATGGAGAAGATCCTGCCGCTGCTGCTCGCCGCGAAGCCGCAGGGCCTGTTGTTCGAAACCTCTAACCCGCGTCACCAGCACGACTGGCAGGCGTTCGTCGACAATCGCGCGGCGATCCCCGACGACAAGATATTGATCCCCGGCGTCATCGACTCGACGACCAATTTCGTCGAGCATCCACGCGTCGTCGCGCAGCGCATCCGGACCTTCGCCGACATCGTCGGGCGCGAGCGCGTCATCGCCGGGACCGACTGCGGCTTCTCGACCTTCGCGGGTTTCGGCGCGGTCGACCCCGACATCGTCTGGACCAAGCTCAAGGCGCTGTCCGACGGGGCCGAGATCGCCAGCGCGCAACTGTGGCGCGCCGCTGCCTGAGCCTTACAGCTTGGGCAGGGTCACGCCGCGTTGGCCCTGGTACTTGCCGGCGCGGTCGGCATAGCTGACCTCGCACGGCTCGTTGCCCTTGAGGAACAGGAACTGGCAGGCGCCCTCGTTGGCATAGACCTTGGCGGGCAGCGGCGTGGTGTTGGAGAACTCCAGCGTCACATGCCCCTCCCAGCCGGGCTCGAGCGGGGTCACGTTGACGATGATCCCGCAGCGCGCATAGGTCGACTTGCCAAGGCAGATGACCAGCACGTCGCGCGGCACCCGGA
>CAXTSL010000010.1:4147-47982 GCA_964246975.1 uncultured Sphingomonadaceae bacterium | reverse complement strand
GGCCAGATCGAGCTGATCGCGTCCGAGAATATCGTCTCGAAGGCGGTGCTGGAGGCGCAGGGCTCGGTCTTCACCAACAAATATGCCGAAGGCTATCCGGGCAAGCGCTATTATCAGGGCTGCGCGCCGTCGGACGCCGTCGAGACGCTCGCCATCGACCGTGCCAAACAGCTCTTCGGCTGCGCCTACGCCAACGTCCAGCCGCACTCGGGGGCGCAGGCGAACGGCGCGGTGATGCTGGCGATGACCAGGCCGGGGGATACCATCCTCGGCATGAGCCTCGACGCGGGCGGGCATCTGACGCACGGCGCGGCCCCGTCGATGTCAGGCAAGTGGTTCGATGCCGTCCAGTACGGCGTGCGGCGCGACGATCATCTGATCGACTTCGGGCAGGTCGAGGCGTTGGCGCACGCGCACAAGCCGACGCTGATCATCGCGGGCGGGTCGGCCTATCCGCGCGTCATCGACTTCGCGCGCTTCCGTGCCATCGCCGATGCGGTGGGCGCCAAGCTGATGGTCGACATGGCGCATTTCGCGGGGCTCGTCGCGGCGGGCATCCATCCGTCGCCGCTGCCCTATGCCGATGTCGTGACGACGACGACGCACAAGACGCTGCGCGGTCCGCGTGGCGGCATGATCCTGTCGAATGACGAGGCGCTGGGCAAGAAGCTCAACAGCGCGGTCTTCCCCGGCCTGCAGGGCGGGCCGCTGATGCACGTCATCGCGGCGAAGGCGGTGGCGTTCGGCGAGGCGCTGCGCCCCGAGTTCCGGGATTATGCGATGGCGGTCGTCGCCAACGCCAAGGTGCTCGCGGCCAAGCTCGTCGAGCGGGGTTGCGCGGTCGTCGCGGGGGGCACCGACACCCACCTCGCGCTGATCGACCTCAGCCCCAAGGGGCTGACCGGCAAGGACGCCGACGAGGCGCTCGAGCGCGCGGGCATCACCTGCAACAAGAACGGCGTACCGTTCGACCCGCTGCCGCCGACCAAGACCAGCGGCATCCGCGTCGGCTCGCCGGCAGGCACGACGCGCGGCTTCGGCCTCGCCGAGTTCGCGCAGATCGGCGACATGATCGCCGACGTCCTCGACGGGCTGGCGGCGGCCAATGCCTCAGGGTTGGGCGAGGCGGGCAACCACGCGGTCGAGGGGGCGGTCAACGTCCGCGTCCGGGCGCTCTGCGCGCGCTTCCCGATCTATCCGCGCTAAATGCGCTGCCCCTTCTGCTTGAACGACGACAGCCAGGTCAAGGACAGCCGCCCGACCGAGGACGGCGGCGCGATTCGGCGGCGGCGGCAGTGTCCGGCGTGCGGTGCGCGCTTCACGACGTTCGAGCGCATCCAGTTGCGCGAGCTGGTGGTGGTCAAGAAATCGGGCAAGCGCGAGGTCTTCGACCGCGACAAGCTGGCGCGCTCGATCCAGATCGCCTGCCGCAAGCGTCCGGTCGAGGACGGGCGTATCGAGCGGCTGGTCAACGGCGTCGTCCGCCGCCTCGAATCGGCGGGCGAGAGCGAGATCGGCGTCGGCACCATCGGCGAAATGGTGATGGAGGGACTGCAGGCGCTCGACCCCGTGGCGTACATCCGCTTCGCCAGCGTCTACCGCGACTTCCGCGAGGCGCGCGATTTCGAGACCTTCGTCGGGTCGCTGTCGGACGCGGTGGTGCCGCTGCCCGTACGCCGCGCGGGGGGCGAGTGAGCGGACCCGGGACTCCCCCTGCCGTCATCCTTGTCCGCCCGCAGCTCGGGCAGAACATCGGCGCGTGCGCGCGCGCGATGCGCAATTTCGGGCTGACCGACCTGCGCCTCGTGAGTCCACGCGATGGCTGGCCCAACGCCGATGCGGGGCCGTCGGCGAGCGGGGCGGATGATGTGCTGGCGGCGGCGCGTGTATTCGAGACCGTGCAGGATGCGGTTGCCGACCTCAGCTATGTCTACGCGACGACGGTGCGCGGGCGCGAACTGACGCGGCCCGTCGTGACGCCGCGCGCGGCAGCCGCCGAGATGCGCGCGCGGCCCGCCGTTTCGGGGCTGATGTTCGGGCCGGAACGCTCGGGGCTGCTGACCGACGACCTCGTCATCGCGCATGCCATCCTGACGGTGCCGGTCAATCCGGCGTTCGGGTCGCTCAATCTCGCGCAGGCGGTGCTGCTCGCGAGCTATGAGTGGTGGCAGGCGGAGGACGCGACGCCGGCCTCGACACTGGTCAACTACGACGCGCCCGCGCCGCATGGCGAGCTTGAGGGGCTGATCGCCGCGCTCGACGCGACGCTCGACGCCGCAGGCTATTTCGCCCCGCCGGAGACGGTCGCGGCAAAGCGTCTGACCTTGCGCAACCTGCTCACCCGGCCCGCCTATTCTGGCAAGGAAGTCAGGACATTGCGCGGGATGGTTACGGCATTGGGCGAGGGACGCCGGAATCGCTTAGGGTCGCGCTAGCGGTCGTGCGCGCCACCGCCGCCGTCACCGCGACATCGCCGGTGACGTTGCCGACCGTGCGGAAAATGTCCGGGATGACCTCGACCGCCAGCAGCAGCGGCAGCAACGTCGTCGGCACGCCCATTGCCGCCGCGATCGGCACGCAGGCGAGGAAGAACGACGTGCCGCCCGGCAGGCCCGCGCTCGCCACTGCGACGGCGAGGCTGACCGCGACGCCCGCTGCGATCTGCGTCAGGCCGGGGTGGATGCCGTGGACCGCCGCGAGATAGGTGATGACCGCGAGGTTGGCGCAGGGCGAAGTGATCTTGAACAGCGAGACCGCGAGCGGCAGGACGAGGCGACGCGGCGCTTCGGGGATGCCGAGGGTCTCGGCGGCCTCGACCATCGCGGGCAGACAGGCGATCGACGACTGGGTGCTGATCGCGACGAGCTGGACGGGCAGCAGCGCGCGGACAAAGCCGCCGAACGGCATCCGACCGACCAGTGCGGCAAAGGGGTAGGTCAGCAGGATGAGCAGAATCTGCACCCCCGCGACCAAGGCGATGTAGTGGCCGAGCAGCCCGAACGCGCCGCCGCCCAGCGTCGCGCCGACGCCCACCGCCAAGCCGAACACCCCGACCGGCGCGGCCCACAGCACCCAGCCGATGATCACCAGCATCGCCTGGACGACCGCATCGAACAGGCCCGTCAGCGCGGCCTTCGGGGCTTCGGGCAGGCGCGTCGCCGCCAGCCCGAAGACCAGTGCGAAGACGACCAGCGGCACCATCGCCCCGGTCGCTGCCGCGCCGACGGGATTGGTCGGCACGAAGCCGCGCAGCCACTCGCCGAACGGCGGGGCGGCGGGAATCGCGGCCGCCCCCTTGCCCGTCGCCACCATCGCCAGCGCTTCGCCCGGCCCGACGGGCCAGAACTGCAGCAGCAGCGGCGATACCGTCACCGAGAACACTGCCGAGGCGAGCAGCAGGCCGAAGAACCATGCCAGCGCGCGCGCCGCCGTACCGCCCCCGGCAGCGGTCTCGGCGGCCTCAGTGACGCCGGTGAAGAGCATCGCGAAGACCAAAGGCACGACGGTCATCTTGAGCGCGTCGAGCCAGACCCCGCCGACGGGGCCGGCGACGGCCTCGAGCGTCGCACCCGCGCCCGTCCCCGCGAGCCCCGCGCCGAGCGCGAGTCCAGCGAGCAGTCCGCCCAACACCAGCAGGGTTCGCGTCAGCCCGGTCGTCAAATCGTACAAACCTCATGTTGCCGTCGGCGCGCACCGTGACGGGCAACGACGGAAATGCAACGCAGATGTTCCACGCGCAGTCGTAACCTTGCCTTGCCACCCCGCGAAGCCCGTTGGCGCGGCGGTAGCGGGTGACAGCGCGGCGGCGGGTCGCTACAGCCCGCAGCGGGCGACGAGGAACGGACCCGATGGACTATGAACCGCTGCTGCCGACTGCCGCCGACGACAGCGGTCCGTCGTGGGGACGCGCCGACTGGCCCCTCGCGCCCGCCGACGAGCTGACGCTGGCGCTCGACGCGGCGGGCATCCTGTTGCCGCCCAAGCCTGGCAAGGGGGCCAAAACAGCGGTCGCGGCTGCGGTTGCGGTCGCCGCGCCCGCCGATGCCGATGCCAGCGCGCGGGCCGCGCAGGATTCGATCGCCGCGCTGATGCTGATCCGCACCTACCGCGTGCGCGGTCATCTCGCGGCGAACCTCGACCCGCTGGGGCTGCTCAAGCGCGATCTGCCCGCCGACCTGACGCCCGAATACCACGGCTTTGGCGAGACCGATCTCGACCGCCCGATCCATATCGGCGGCGCGCTCGGCATGAAGACCGCGACGATCCGCGAGCTGGTGACGATCCTGCGCGCCAATTATTGCGGCAATGTCGGCGTCGAATACATGCACATCAACGATGTCGAGGAGCGGCGCTTCATCCAGGACCGTATCGAGGGTCGCGACAAGGAGATCATGTTCTCCGAGCTGGGCAAGAAGGCGATCCTTAACAAGCTCGTCGAAGCCGAGCAGTTCGAGAAGTTCCTCGGGCGCAAATACGTCGGCACCAAGCGTTTCGGCCTCGACGGTGCCGAGGCGATGATCCCGGCGATGGAATCGATCATCAAGATCGGCGGGCAGAACGGTATCCGCGAGATCGTCTTCGGCATGCCGCACCGCGGTCGCCTCAACATGCTCGGCAACGTCATGCAGAAGCCGTTCCGCGTGATTTTCCACGAATTCGGCGGCGGTTCGGCAAATCCCGACGATGTCGGCGGGTCGGGCGATGTCAAATACCACCTCGGCACGTCGACCGACCGCGAGTTCGACGGCAACAAGGTGCACCTGTCGCTCGCCCCCAATCCGTCGCACCTCGAAGCGGTCGATCCGGTCGTGCTCGGCAAGGTCCGCGCCATCCAGACGGTGCGCGAGGATGGCGACCGCGAGCAGGTGCTGCCCGTCCTCCTGCACGGCGACGCGGCGTTCGCGGGGCAGGGGATCGTCGCCGAATGCTTCGGCTTTTCGGGGCTGACGGGCTATAATACCGGCGGCACGATCCATTATGTCGTCAACAACCAGGTCGGCTTCACGACCAGCCCGCAGTTCGCGCGGTCGTCGCCCTATCCGAGCGATGTCGGCAAGATCGTCCAGGCCCCGATCTTCCATGTCAACGGCGACGACCCCGAGGCGGTGACCTTCGCGACCAAGGTCGCCACCGAATTCCGCCAGACGTTCAAGCGCGATGTCGTCATCGACATGTGGTGCTATCGGCGTTTCGGCCACAACGAGAGCGACGAGCCGAGCTTTACCCAGCCGCTGATGTACCGCGCCATTGCGACCCACCCGCCGGTCAGCGAGTTGTATGCGGCGAGGCTGCTGAAGGAAGGCGTCATCGACGCGACGTGGCTGCAGGCCAACATCGACCAGTTCGTCGCGCGGCTCGAAGGCGATTTCGAGGCGGCGGCGGGCTACAAGGCCAACAAGGCCGACTGGTTCGAGGGCCGCTGGTCGGGCCTCGGCAAACCCAAGGAGGAGGTCACCGGGCGGCGCGCCGCGATCACCGGCGTCGCGGCGGCCGAGCTGCGCGAGGTCGGGCGGGCGCTGACCAGCGTTCCGCCGGCGTTCGCGATTCACAAGACGCTGGGCCGCATTCTCGACGCCAAGGCGGCGACGCTCGACGCGGGCGAGGGGATCGACTGGGCGACGGCCGAGGCGCTGGCCTTCGGGACGTTGCTGCGGGACGACTTCGGCGTGCGGCTGTCGGGGCAGGATTCGGGGCGCGGTACCTTCAGCCAGCGCCATTCGGTATGGGTCAACCAGGACGACGGGAGCAAATACACCCCGCTTAAGTCGGTCGGCGCGGGGTTCGAGGTGCTCGACTCGCCGCTCAGCGAGTTCGGCGTCCTCGGCTTCGAATACGGCTATGCCTCGGCCGATCCCAGGACGCTGGTGCTGTGGGAGGGCCAGTTCGGTGACTTCGTCAACGGCGCACAGACGATTATCGACCAGTTCATCGCCAGCGGCGAGGCCAAGTGGCTGCGCGCCAATGGCCTCGTCATGCTGCTGCCCCACGGGTACGAGGGGCAGGGTCCCGAGCATTCGTCGGCGCGCCTCGAACGCTTCCTCCAGCTCTGCGCCGAGGACAATATCCAAGTCGTCAATGCGACGACGCCGTCGAATTACTTCCACGTCCTGCGGCGGCAGCTGCTGCGCGATTTCCGGAAGCCTTTGATCATGATGACACCCAAGTCGCTGCTGCGCCACAAGCGCGCGGTGTCGACGCTGGCGGACATGGATGCGGGCACGAGTTTCCATCGCTGCCTCGACGACATCGGCGGCATCGCCGACGGCGACGTGCGCCGCCTCGTCATGTGCTCGGGCAAGGTTTATTACGACCTCCTCGAAGCGCGCGAGAAGGCGGCGCGGACCGACGTGTACCTGCTCCGCGTCGAGCAGCTCTATCCCTTCCCCAGCGACGTCGTCGTCGATTATGCGCGGCGCTTCTCGAACCTCGAAGAGGTCGTGTGGTGCCAGGAGGAGCCCGCCAACGCCGGCGCGTGGAGCTTCGTCGCGCCGCTGATCGAGGCGGCGCTGGGCAAGCGACCCGACTATGCCGGGCGTGCCGCCGCCGCCGCCACCGCGACGGGGCTGATGAAGCGCCACAACGCCGAACAGGCCAAGCTGATCGCCGAGGCTTTGGGCGCGAGCCGCGCCGAGGTGACGGCGGCGATCCGGGGTGGGCTCAAGTCAACGCAGAACGCAGGATAAGTCCATGGCCACCGAAGTCATCATCCCCGCGCTCGGCGAATCGATCACCGAGGCGACCGTCGGCCAGTGGCTGAAGAACCCCGGCGACAAGGTCGCTGCCGACGAACCGATCGTCAGCCTCGAAACCGACAAGGTCGCGGTCGAAGTGCCGTCCCCTGTTGCAGGCACGATGGGCGAGCACCTCGTCAAGGTCGGCGACACGGTGGCGGTCGGCGCGCGCATCGCCTTGATCGAGAGCGGCGGGGGTGCGTCCGCGCAGGCCGCCGCGCCGACGCCGGCGGTGGTCCGCGAGCCCGCGCCTGCCAAGGAA
This sequence comes from uncultured Sphingomonadaceae bacterium, assembly GCA_964246975.1. Classification (GTDB taxonomy): domain Bacteria; phylum Pseudomonadota; class Alphaproteobacteria; order Sphingomonadales; family Sphingomonadaceae; genus Glacieibacterium. Next base: position 40,989 of record CAXTSL010000010.1, on the reverse strand, counting down.
GTGGACGCCGCGCCGCCGGCGAAGCCTGACGAGCCTGCGGCTTCATCTGCCGCACCCGCCAAGCCAGCCGACGCGATGAAGGCCGAAGCCGCGCCGGTCGCTCCGACGCCCGATGCCGCCCACGCCACCCCCGACGCCATCGCCCCCGCCGTCCGCAAGCTGCTCGGCGACTATAACCTCGACCCCGCCTCGATCGTCGGCACCGGCCTCGACGCGCGGCTGACCAAGGGCGACGTGCTCGCCGCGATCGAGGCGGGGACGGCGAAGACGTTCGCTGCACCGGCTGCCGCCGCGCCCGCCGCCGCTGCCGCTCCCGAACGCCGCGAGGAACGCGTCCGCATGACGCGCCTGCGCCAGACCATCGCCAAGCGTCTCAAAGAGGCGCAGAATACCGCCGCAATGCTGACGACGTTCAACGACGTCGACATGACCGCCGTGATGGCGGCGCGCACGCGCTACAAGGACCTGTTCGAGAAGAAGCACGGCGTGCGGCTTGGCTTCATGTCGTTCTTCGCCAAGGCCGTCGTGCTGGCGCTGCGCGACGTGCCCGCCGTCAACGGCGCGATCGAGGGCGACGAGATCGTCTACCGCGACTACGCCGACCTCGGCATCGCGGTGTCGTCGCCGGGCGGCCTCGTCGTGCCGGTGCTGAAAGATGCCGACAAGCTGAGCTTCGCCGCGACCGAGAAGGCCATCGGCGACTTCGGCAAGCGCGCCACTGCCGGGCAATTGAAGCTCGAGGACATGCAGGGCGGCACGTTCACGATCACCAACGGCGGCGTCTTCGGCAGCCTGATGTCGACCCCAATCCTCAATCCGCCGCAGTCGGGAGTCCTCGGCATGCACCGCATCGAGGACCGCGCGGTGGTCCGCGACGGCCAGATCGTCATCCGCCCGATGATGTACTTGGCGCTCAGCTACGACCACCGCCTCGTCGACGGCCGCGAGGCGGTGACGTTTCTCGTGCGCGTCAAAGAGGCTATCGAGGACCCGGCGCGGCTGCTGCTGGATATGTAGGCGTAGACCACCAGCTTAAGCTGTGGTAGACGATTTCGGCACCTTCTACCGGAATTCTATCGTGCATCTGAACATCAAGAACGACGAGGCCCACACGTTGGCGTCGCGGCTGGCCGGGGCAACCGGCGAGACGTTGACGCGCGCCGTGACTGAATCGCTGCGCGAGCGCCTTGCCCGCATAGAACGAGAACGGAGCGTCGATGAGCGCTTGGAGCGGGTTATGAGCCTCGTTGCGTCGATCCGCGCCGACTTGCCCGAAAAGCTGCCGACGCAGGCGGAAATGGACGACTGGTTCTACGACGAGCATGGATTACCGCGTTGATCGTCGATAGCTCGGCTCTGCTTGCCGTCACTTTCTCGGAGCCCGATGCGCGAGATATTGCGCGTTGCCTCTTGCTTTCGCCCAACGCAAAAATGTCGATCGCCGCGTATGTCGAAGTGGCGCTGCGACTCGACAGGCTAAGTCGCAGGCAACCCGACCCGCGCCTCGACGAAGCGGTCCGGCAGTTCGAAATTGCCCTCATGCCGCTTTCTGTTGAGCAGGGCTTCGTCGCTCGCCGCGCCTTCGCGGAATTTGGCGGAGCACCGGCAAAATTGAATTTCGGCGATTGCCTGACATACGCACTGGCCAAGACGACCGGCGAGCCGCTGTTGTTCAAGGGCAACGACTTTATCCACACTGACCTCCCGCGCGCTATCGTTGGCAATTAAGGGACTGACGCATGCCCGATTTCGACTTTGACGTGGTGGTCATCGGCGCAGGCCCCGGCGGCTATGTCGCCGCCATCCGCGCTGCACAGCACGGCCTGCGCGTCGCGTGCGTCGAGAAGCGCGACCGGCTCGGCGGCACTTGCCTCAACGTCGGCTGCATCCCGTCGAAGTCGCTGCTCCACGCCACCGAATATTACGACGAGGCCAAGGGCGGGCACCTCGCCAAGTTCGGCATCACCTTCCCGCAGGTCGATTTCGATCTGGGCGTGCTGATGGCCGAGAAGGACAAGGCGGTCGCCGAACTCACCGATGGCGTCGCCTTTCTGTTCAAGAAGAACAAGGTCGAGTGGATCAAGGGTAGCGCCGCCTTCGTCGATGCGAAGTCGATCACCGTCGGCGAGCGGACGATCACCGCCAAGAACTTCATCATCGCCACCGGCTCGGAGGTTGCCAGCCTGCCCGGCGTCACCCCCGACGGCGAGATCATCGTCACCTCGACCGAGGCGCTCAGCCTGCCCGCAATCCCGGAGCACCTCGTCGTCATCGGCGGCGGCTATATCGGGCTGGAGATGGGGTCGGTGTGGCGGCGGCTGGGGTCGCGGGTCACCGTCATCGAATACGCCGCGCAGATCGTCCCCGCGATGGACGCCGAGATCGGCAAGGCCTTCGCGCGCATCCTGCAGAAGCAGGGCATGGAGCTGCGCACGGGCATGAAGGTCGTCGAGGCACGCCGTGAGGGGTCAGGCGCGGTCGTCGTGGTCGAGCCGACTGCGGGGGGCGCACGCGAGGAGATCGCCGCCGATATCGTGCTGCTGTCGACCGGGCGGCGGCCCAACACCGACGGACTCAACATCGAAGCGACTGGCCTCGTGCTCGACCGGGGCCGCATCATGGTCAATCCCGATTTCTCGACCCCCGTCCCCGGCATCTGGGCGATCGGCGATGTCGTCCCCGGCCCGATGCTCGCGCACAAGGCCGAGGACGAAGGAATTGCCTGCGCCGACAATATCGCCGGGCTCAACGGCCAGGTGAACCACGCCGTCATCCCGGCGGTCGTCTATACCCACCCCGAGGTCGGCACCGTCGGCCGCACCGAGGAGGAGCTGAAGGCGGCGGGCATCGCCTACAAAATCGGCAAATTCCCGTTCAGCGCCAACAGCCGCGCCAAGGCCAATCGCGACACGGAGGGCCTCGTCAAGGTGCTGGCGGACGCCGCCACCGACCGCGTGCTCGGCGTCCACATCATCGGCAGTGTCGCGGGCACCATGATCGCCGAGGCCGCACTGGCGATGGAGTTCGGTGCGTCGTCGGAGGATATCGCGCTGACCTGCCACGCCCACCCCACCCACACCGAGGCGCTCAAGGAAGCGGCGATGGCGGTGACGGGCAAGCCGATCCATATGTGATGGGGCGGACCCGGCCAGCGTGACTCGCGTTGACGACGCAACGCCGCTTCGAGGATCACCCATGCGCTACAACCAGCTCGGCCGCACTGGCCTGTTCGTTTCCGAACTCTGCCTCGGCACGATGACCTTCGGCGGCGCGAGCGGCATGTGGCAGAAGCTTGGGACGCTCGATCAGGCCGACGCGAACGCCCTCGTCCGCGCAGCGCTCGATGCCGGGGTCAATTTCCTCGATAGTGCCGACGTCTATGCGGGTGGGCGGTCGGAGGAGATCACCGGGCAGGCGCTGCGCGACCTGGGCGTCAACCGGCAGGAGGTGGTGATCGCCACCAAGGCGTTCGGCGAGATGCACCCCGGCCCCAACGGGCGCGGGGCGTCGCGCTATCATGTGATCGAGGCGTGCAAGGCCAGCCTCAAGCGGCTGCAGCTCGACCATATCGACCTCTACCAGATCCACGGCTTCGACGCCGCGACGCCGGTCGAGGAGACGCTGCGCGCGCTCGACACGCTGGTCCAGCACGGTCACGTCCGCTATGTCGGCCTGTCGAACTGGGCGGCGTGGCAGGTCGCCAAGGCGCTGGGCATCGCCGAGCGCCTCGGGCTGCACCGGCCGGCGTCGCTGCAATCCTATTACAGCCTCGTCGGGCGCGATCTCGAGCGCGAGGTCGTGCCGATGCTGGTATCCGAACAGGTCGGGCTGATGGTGTGGAGCCCGCTGGCGGGCGGGTTCCTGAGTGGGAAATACGCGCGGGGCGACGACGGCAAGGCGGCGGGGGAGGGCCGTCTCAACGACTTCGCGCTGCCCGGCACCGGCGGCGACAAGGGCTTTACGGTCGTCGACGCGCTGCGTCCCATCGCAGCGACGCACGGCTGTTCGGTGGCGCAGGTTGCGCTGGCTTGGCTGCTCGCGCAACCGGCGGTGTCGAGCGTCATCGTCGGGGCCAAGCGCCTCGACCAGCTTGCCGACAATCTCGGCGCGGTCGCTGTCACGCTGTCGGCGGACGACCTTGCGGCGATCGACAAGGCCAGCGCGCTCGCGCCCGAATATCCGGGCTGGATGCTGGCGCGGCAGGGCGAGTACCGACGCGGGCTGCTGGCGGGACGTTGACCTGCCGCTTAAGCTGCCCGTTGCGGCGCGGACGGTTGCGCGCTACCTTGCCCTGATGAACGAGCATGTCGCCCCCAACAAGTTCCGGCGCTACCGCGAGCGCAAGCGGGCGGCGGGCTACCGCGAAGTTCGGATGTGGGTGCCTGACCTGCAATCGCCGCTGTGGCAGTCGTCGATCGAGCGCGGGCGCGCCTCCACCGCGCGCGGCAGAGATGCCGACGCCCTGCGCCGCGATGCGGTGCGCCTGCCGGACACGTTGGCCGCCGGTTTCGCCGATGAAGTGCGACGGCAGGCACGCTTGATCGCCGACAGCGACGAGGGCGACGTAATGGCCCTGATCGAAGCGACGGTGGACACCGAGAACTGGCCCGCGTGATTCTGTCTCGCGGCGATGTCGTGACGGTGGCGTTACCGGGCGACTATGGCAAGCCGCGCCCGGCCGTCGTCATTCAATCCAACCTGCTGGAAGAAGTGCAGAGTGTCATCGTTTGCCAGGTGACGACGGCCGAGACGCTGATCCCGTTTTTCCGCCTTGAACTGTCGCCGACGACAGGGAACGGACTTGAGCAGCGGTCGTGGATCATGGTCGAGAAGATCACGACGACGCGGCTGGTCAAGATCGGTCAGCGCATTGGTGCGCTGCCGATCGAGCAGATGAACGAACTCGACGCCTTGCTGATGATTGTCCTCGGGCTGGCACCAGGAACCTGAGAACATGACCGCCCTCACCATCGAAAGCGCCCGCCCTCTGCTCGCTGCCCTCGACTACGCGGGTGTCGCGGTGTTCGCGGCATCCGGCGCGCTGGCAGCGGCGCGGGCGAAACACACGATCGTCACCTTCGCGTTCTTCGCCGCCGTCACCGGGGTCGGCGGGGGAACGCTCCGCGACCTGCTGATCGGCGCGCCGGTGTTCTGGGTGTATCGCAGCGATTATCTCGGCGTCTGCATGATCGCGGCGGGCCTCGTCTGGGCGCTCAAGGCCGACCGCTGGCGGCTGGACGCGCTGCTGTGGCTCGATGCGGCGGGGCTCGCGGCGTACGCCGTGATCGGCGCGGCGAAGGCGCTGAGCTACGGCGTTCCACCGCTCGCCGCGACCGCGATGGGCGTGCTGACCGCCAGCTTCGGCGGCATCGTCCGCGACGTGCTGGCGGGCAGCCCGTCGGTGCTGCTGCGGCGCGAGATCTATGTCTCGGCGGCGGCGCTGGCGGCGGCCCTTTACGTCGGGCTGAGTGCGCTCGGCGTCGACGCGCGCCTCGCGGGCGCGGCAGGCGCGGCAGCAGGCTTCGCGCTCAGGGCGGCGGCGCTACGCTGGAACGTCGCGCTGCCCGGGTATCGCGACTGAGGATCGCGCCGCAGTGCCGGCTGCAATCGCGTGCGGCGTGTCAGCGTGAGTCGTCTGCCTCAGTGCCCAAGCCGCGCCTTGGCGTCGAGCACCAACGCGTCGTCGGGACCGTCGGCCTGCCCATTGGGCTGCAGACGGTTGAGCCTGACCGACGACCACAACGCGAGGCCGATCAGCGCCGCGCCGATAAGCCCGGTCACCGTCTCCGGAATTTCGACCAGCACCGAAGCCAGCATGATCGCGGCGAGCGCCAAGATCGCCCAGAACGCGCCGTGCTCCAGATAGCGGAACTGCGACAGCGTGCCCGTGCGGACCAGCGCGATGGTCATCGACCTGACGAACATCGCGCCGATGCCGAGGCCGAGGGCGATGATGATGAGATTGTTCGACAATGCGAACGCGCCGATCACGCCGTCGAACGAAAACGACGCGTCGAGGACTTCGAGGTAGAGGAACGCCCCGATCCCGGCCGTCTGGACACCGTTGGCGGTGTCGGGCGCTTCGAGGATGTTGCCGACCCATTCGACCGCGAAGAACACGACGATGCCGAGCAACCCGGCGATGAGATAGGTGTGAGCCTTGGCGAGTTCCAGCTGCGTCGAAATGCCGTAGAGCAGCAGCAGCGTGAAGATGATCTCGAACGCTTCGAGGCTGGCGAGCCTGGCCAGCGGCCGTTCGACAACGCCGATCCAGTGGTGCTCCTTGTCGGCATCGAAGAAGAACTTCAACCCGACGAGCATCAGGAACGCACCGCCGAAGCCCATGATCGAGGTATGCGCGCCCGACACGATCGCGGCGTAGCGCGGCGGATCGGTGAGCGCGAGGCGCACCGCCTCGATCGGCCCGAGCGCCCCGGCGATGGCGACGATGACGATCGGGAACACGACCCGCATCCCGAACACCGCGATGACGATACCCCAGGTCAGGAAGCGGCGCTGCCACACCGGGCTCATGTCCTTGAGCACCGAGGCATTGACGACGGCATTATCGAACGACAGCGAGACTTCGAGGACACCGAGAACGAGGCAGATCCAGAACACCGACAGCGCCCCGGCGACGCCGCCGCCGATATAGCCGTAGGTCGCGCCGACCGCGAGGCTGACGACGGCGAAGATCATCGAACCGTAGAAATTCTTCAGCATCGAAATCCTTTGCCTGGTGCAGCGGCGCTTTGTTCGGTTCGCTAAGTCTTCGACCCGGCTTTCCAACGCATACGCCAGCCGACGCGCGTATCGAAGGCCTGGTGGCCGCTGCGGTGCGAATCTATCGTCGTCGACCTTCGCCACGCCGATACCTGCCAAGCATCGTCAGGGCCTAAAAATCTTCCCCCCGAGCGTCGCGACTGGCTTATGGGCACGGGTTGCGCGGACGAAAGGTTATCGGGATGACGGCGGTGCTCGAACGCGACGTGGCGGCGGCGACGCCCGAGGTGATTGCGACGCTCGACACGCTCGACGCGCGGCTGCGCTGGCTCAGCGCGTGGACGATCCACAACGCCAACCACCTGCGCGACAGCCGCGACGGGCTGAAGGTCGGCGGGCATCAGGCGTCGTGCGCGTCGATCTCGACGATCATGACCGCGCTGTACTTCGCCGCGCTCGGCCCCAACGACCGAGTGGCGGTCAAGCCGCACGCCGGACCGGTGCTCCACGCCATCGACTATCTGCTCGGGCAGCAATCGGTCGAGCAGCTCAAGGCGTTTCGCGGCTACAAGGGCATGCAGAGCTATCCCAGCCGCACCAAGGACAGCATCCCGGTCGATTTTTCGACGGGCTCGGTGGGCCTCGGCGTCGCGATTACCGCGTTCGCCAGCCTCGTGCAGGATTACCTCGTCGCGCACGGGCGGCTGGCGGAGGCCGACAAGGGCCGGATGATCGCGCTGATGGGCGACGCCGAACTCGACGAGGGCAACATCTACGAGTGCTTGATCGAAGCCTATAAGCATGATGTCCGCAATTGCTGGTGGATCGTCGACTACAACCGGCAATCGCTCGACCACACCACCGCCGACCGGATGTTCGACCGCTTCGACGACATCTTCGCGACCTGCGGCTGGCGTGTGCTGACGCTGAAGTCGGGCAAGCTGCAACGGGCGGCGTTCGCGCGTCCCGGCGGCAGCAGCCTCGAAGGCTGGATCGATAGCTGCCCGAACGTCGACTATGCGGCGCTGACCTATCAGGGCGGAGCGGCATGGCGCGCCCGCCTCACCGCCGACATCGGCACCCAGCCGCACGTCGCCGACCTGCTCGCCGGTTACGACGACCCGGCGCTGGCGCGGCTGATGACCAATCTCGGCGGGCACTGCATCGAGACGTTGCTCGAGGCTTTCGCGAGCGCGCAGGACGACACGCCGACGTGCTTCATCGCCTACACGATCAAGGGTTACGGGCTGCCGTTCGCGGGCCACAAGGACAATCACGCCGGGCTGATGAACCCCGGCCAGATCGACGCGCTGCGGTCGTCGATGGGCATCGCGGCGGGTGACGAATGGCAGCCCTACGCCGGCCTCGGCGGCAATGCCCAAGCCACGGTGCGGGCGTTCGTGGAAGGCTCGCCGCTCCATGCCAAAGTCGCCGATCGCGCCTTCCCGGTGGTCGAGGTGCCGGCGCGCTTCGCGGTTCCGGACGAGGCCGAGCAAAGCACGCAGGCCGCGTTCGGGCGCATCCTGCTCGACCTGTCGAAGTCCGGCCATGAAATAGCCGACCATATCGTCACCACCTCGCCCGACGTGACCGTCAGCACCAATCTCGGCGCGTGGGTCAATCAGCGCGGCCTGTTCCGCCGCAAGGACATGGCGGACGTGTTCAACCTCGCGAAGATCCCGAGCGCGCAGAAATGGGCGGGGCGCCCGGCGGGCCAGCACATCGAGCTGGGCATTGCCGAGAACAACCTGTTTCTGATGCTCGCTGCCGCCGGGCTCAGCGCACCGCTGTTCGGCACGCGCTTACTTCCCGTCGGGACGGTCTACGACCCGTTCATCGCGCGCGGCCTCGATGCGCTCAACTACGGCTGCTATCAGAACGCGCGCTTCCTGCTCGTCGCGACGCCGAGCGGCGTGACGCTCGGGCCGGAGGGCGGCGCGCATCAGTCGATCAACAGCCCGCTGATCGGCATGGGGCAGCCCGGCCTGACCTATTTCGAACCGGCTTACGCCGACGAACTCGCGGTGTGCATGCGCTGGGCGTTCGACCACATGCAGGCCGATGACGGCGGAGCGGTCTATCTCCGCCTGACGACACGCAGCCTGGTGCAGCCCGAACGTCCCGACGACCGGTGGGAAGCGGGGACGCTCGCGGGCGGTTACTGGCTGCGTCCGCCCGCGCCGGGCGCCGAGGCCGCGATCGTCGCGATGGGTGCGCTGATGCCCGAGGCGCTCGCGGCATGGGAGGCGTTGCAGGACGACCTGCCGGGTATCGGCCTACTGGCGGTGACGTCGCCCGACCTGCTGCATCGCGGCTGGAGCGCGGCGCGCGCCGCACGCTGGAACGGCCAGCGCGCCGAGTCCCACGCCGCAAGACTCCTCGCTGCATTGTCGCCGACGGCGGGCCTGGTCACCGTCGTCGATGGCTCGCCGGGCACCTTGTCATGGCTCGGCGGCGTGCGCGGCCAGCGCGTCAGCCCGCTCGGCATCGACCGCTTCGGCCAGACCGGCGACCTGACCGACCTCTATCGCGAATATCGCCTCGATACCGCAGCGATCGTCGATGCGGCGGCGGAGTTGTTCCTGTAGCGGCGATATGCGCGCCGCGTCACGAGCGCGCCGGTGCGGACGCCCGGACGATCAGCGTTCCGGGCAACAGGATCGTCCGGGGCACGGTGAGCGGGTCGGCAATCTTGGCGACCAGCAGTTCGACGGCTGCCGCCGCCATCGCTTCGACCGGCTGGCGGATCGTCGTCAGCGCATAGCTCGGATAGGCGGCAATCGGGAGATCGTCGAAGCCGGTCACCGCGATGTCGTCGGGGACGCGCAGCCCGAGGTCGTGGCGGGCGGCATCGATCGCGCCGAACGCCATCAGGTCGCTGGCGTAAAACACCGCGTCGGGGCGGACCGGGGCACTCCACAGGGCGCGCAGCGTCTCGGCCCCGCTCTCGAAGCTGTAGTCGCCGGCGGCACGCGCCGCCAATCCCACGCCGCGTGCGCGCAGCCGTTCGGTGAAGCCACGCTCGCGGTCGGCACTCGTCGCGTCGACATCCGAGCCGGCGACGAAGGCGATGCGCTGATAGCCGCCGTCGACCAGAAAATCGGCCATCGCCGCGCCGCCGCTGTCGTTCTCGATCCGGACCGAGCTGATCGCGGCGCTGGTCGAATAGCGGTTGTAAAGCACCACCGGCGTGCCGACGCGCTGGCAGGCGGCGGCGACGGCGTTGGACAGCGTCGCCGACGTCAGCATGACGCCGTCGACACGGTATTTGAGGACTTCGCCGACGGCGGCGTCGACCTTGTCCTCGGCGCTCGCCGAAAACAGCAGGACGTGGAAACCCGCCGCCTGAAAAGCGAGGCTGAAAGCGTTGACGATCTTGGCATAGAACGGGTTGAGCAGATCGCCGGTGACGAGCGCGATCATGTTGGTGCGCCGCGTGATCAGGCTGCTCGCCAGGGCATTGGGCATGTAGTTGAGCGTATCGGCAGCGGCAAAGACGCGCGCCCGCATCGTTTCCGAGACGGCGGTCCCCGGCGTGTAGGCGCGCGACACCGCCGATTGCGAGACCCCCGCCAATCGGGCGACATCGATCGACGAGGCGCGCCTTTTCACACCGTGGTTGCTATCGGGCCAGCGGCGCGACCGCAACCGGCAACGCGACGTGCGTTCGAAACGTCGGTCGCAACTCCGTCGGTGCAGCGGTCGCCCGAAGCCGCTATCGGTCGGGTGTGACCGTCCATGCCGCCTCTCGCCCGCGCCTCCATTTCGCGCCCGACACGGGGTGGATGAACGATCCCAACGGCCTTGTCCGGTTCGGCGGGCGCTGGCACCTGTTCTATCAAAAGTCCGAGATTGCCCCCGACTACCGGATCATCGGCTGGGGTCACGCGGTCAGCGACGACCTGCTGCGCTGGACCGATCTCGGCATGGCGATTCCGCCCGACCCCGACGGCCATGCGTATTCGGGCAGCGTCGTGCCACGCGACACGTCGCTGTTGGCGCTGTTCACGCGCCACGACCCCGCGACGGGCAGGCAGACCCAGCATGGCGCGACCTCCGACGACGACGGCACAAGTTGGCGCGCCGACCCCGGGCTGCTGCTCGACAAGGGGCTGACGCGCTTCCGCGATCCGTTCGTCGTGCGCTGGGGCGACGGCTGGCGGATGCTCGTCGTCAAGCCGATCGACTGGCACGACTGGCGCAGCGGTCGCTCGCGGATCGCGGTCTATGCGTCGGACGATCTCGCGGACTGGCGCGCGCTCGGCGACCTTGGCCCGGTTGGGTTCGAGGGCGAGATGTTCGAAGTTCCGGTGCTCCTCGAACTGCCCGTGCCCGACGAGGCGCCGCGTTGGGTGCTGATCGTCAGCATCCTCGACCGCAGCGGCGACGGCGTCTCGGGACGCACGATCTACTGGACCGGCGACTTCGACGGCGCGCGCTTCAGCCCCGACGCCGGGCCGCAATTGGTCGATCACGGTCCCGATTTCTATGCGGCGACGAGCTTTGCCGGACTGCCTGCAGGGGAGGCGGTCGTCGTCGGCTGGCTGTCGAGTTGGGCCTATGGTCGGCGCACACCCGCCGGAACCCCGCCGGGAGGCACGCAGAGCCTGCCGCGCCGTCTCGCGCTGCAGCGCGTCGCTGATGCGCTCCGCCTCGTCCAGCAGCCTGCAATGCCCCTCGATGCGGTGACCGGGTCGCGCTGGGGGTGTTGCGTCGCGGCGGACCGAGGATCGGTCACGCTGCCGTTCCGCGCCACGGCATTCGTGCTGCGCGTCACGGCGGCGGACGACGCGGTCGAAATCCGCGTTCGCGACGGTGCCGCAGCGACGACGATCGTCAGCGCCGATCGGTCGAGCGGCCTGCTCGGGCTCGACCGCAGGGGCTCCGGGGCGGTCGCGTTCGACGCGGCGTTTCCGGGGATTTGGTCGGCATCGCTGATGCCGGGCGTGCCGCTCGACCTGATCGTCGTTGTCGATCGCTGCTCGGTCGAAATCTTCGCGCAGGGCGGCCTGGTGGCCTTGAGCGCGCAAATCTTTCCGCCGCCGGATCACGACGGCATCGTGCTGCGCGGCGCGGCGACGGTCGAGGTCGTGGCATTCGACTGTGACTAGGTATGCACTAGCGCTGCCGACGCCGGTCGCCTAGCCTTGCCGCGCAGGGGGAGGGCGCGCGATGGGAGCAGCAGCAATACGTCGCGCGGAGGACATCCCGCTCCCGCGCCGCGTTGCGGCGTTCGCGTTCTTCATGGTTGCCGACTTCTTCTACGGCTGGGCGTGGAATACCGTCGACGTGCTGCGCCCCGATATCCGCGCCGCGCTCGGCCTGACGCTGACCCAGGCGGGGTCGATGTATTCGGCGCAGGGCGCGGGCGCATTGGTCGGTGCGGTGGTCATCGGTCAGCTCGCCGACCGGCTCGGGCGGCGCAACGCGCTATTCGGCATCATGATCGGCTATGGCCTTGCGCTCGCGGCCGGTGCCTTCGTCACGAGCTATCCGCAGCTGCTGTTGCAACGCTTCGTCCTCGGGCTGTTTCTCGGCGGTGTCTTTCCAACCGTCGTTGGCCTTTATACCAGCCTGTTCGACCGGCGCGTCTGCGGGCGGCTGGCGGGGTTCTATAACGGCACCTTCAACGGGTCGGTGGTGGTGCTCGGGCTGGTCGCCAACCGGCTGCACGTCGGCGACTGGCACACGCTGATCTTGCTTGGCGCGATCCCGCCGCTGTTCATCGCACCGCTGGTCTTCTTGATCGTCCCCGACGACCGCCGCCTGATCGTGCACGGCGCGAACGGGCTCGACGTGCCGCCGCCGTCGAAGCTGCCCGTCGTCGAACTTTTCGCTCCCGCGCTGCGCCGCCGGACGCTGCTGCTCGCGGCGATGATCGGCCTCAATTTCTTTGGCAGCCAGGCCTTCACCGGCTGGCAGACGACCTATCTCACCGAGGTGCGCCACCTCGATGCCGACGCGGTCAAGGAGATGTTCGGCTGGCAATTCTTTGCGGCAATCGTCGGCGGCTTCGTCTGGGGCGCGCTGTCGGACCGTTTCGGGCGGCGCATCAACGCGCTGGGCTATGCCTTCGGCGCGGCGATGGTCGTCGCCTATCTGACGCTCGGCGCGTCGGCGACGGGCTTCCTGCTGCTCGGCTGCGGCTACGGCGCGATGATCGCCGCGAGTGTCGTCTGGGGGCCGTGGATCGCCGAGCTCTATCCGCCGCACCTGCGCTCGACGGCGGCGTCGATCTTCGGCTGGGGGCGGCTGATCAGCTTCTTCGCGCCGCTGATCACCGCCGGGATTGCCGAGCGGTTGGGGCTGGGGGCGGCGATGGGAACGGCGGCGATCGCGCTCGGCCTCGCCGCGGCGATCTGGCGGCTGCTCCCCGAAACGCTCGACCGTGCGCCGCTCAAGTCGTGACGGCGGCGTGCGGCTCGCGGCAGATCGGCCACGGTGCGATGGGTTCGTCGTTCCACGGCAGCAGGCAGTCGATACGGTTGCGCACGTCGGCGGGCCAGTCCGCCAGCGCGTCGCCATAGGTCTCGGCGAGATAGGCCCGGAGTGGCGGCGGCAGCGCATCCCACGCAGGGTGGTACCAGAGCGTCAGCAGCGTCCGCGCCGCGCCGCTGGCGTTGGCGTGCGCGGCGTGGAGCAGGCGGCTGTCGCCGATGAGCAGGTCGCCCGCCTTGACCGGCACGTCGATCTCGCCCTCGACATCGCCGAACATCGGGTGCGCGGCGTCGGCCCCACTCAGAGCCTCGGCGCTATGCGCGCGCGGCAGCGTGTCGTGCGCGGGCAGGCGCTCGCGATGCGATCCCGGCACGACGCGCAGGCAGCCGTTGGCACGGTCGGTATCGACGAGATAATACATCGCGAACAGCTGGTGCGGCACGGCATCGGCGCTGACCGGGTGCGTCCACCACAGCCAGTCCTGATGCCAGAACAGGCGCGGGCTCGCGGCGGGCTTGCTGATGACATAACCCGCCGACCACGCGACGCGCCCGAAGCCGAGGGCGCGCAGCACCGCGAGCGTCGCGGGCCAGGCGATCAACTGGGCGAACGCCGCCTCGTCGGCGATGCTCAGCATGCTGCCCGTCGTCCGGTTCGCGGCAAGATGCGCCGTCGACGCGCGGTCGAGGAGCGCCGCCGAGGCGCGCCGCGCCAGCGCGAGGCCGTCGGCATCGAGGACGCCCGGAACGACCGCAAAGCCGTCGCCCAACAAACGGTCGCGCACCTGCGCTGGCATGTCGCTCATGTCGTCCGGTTCGCTTTGCGTCTCGTTGCCGGAACAGAGTCTAGCGCACCGCATATGTATGCGCTAGGGGATTCGGCGTGACCCGCTACTCCGCCTGGGCCTTGCTGAAGAACGGCCTGACCGGCCAGCGCGGCTGGCAGCGCGCATGGGCCAACGCGACCCCCAGGGCGGCCTATGATGTCGTGGTCGTCGGCGGCGGCGGGCACGGGCTCGCGACCGCCTATTATCTCGCGACGCGCTACGGGGTGCGCAACGTCGCGGTGGTCGAGAAGGGCTGGCTGGGCGGCGGCAATACCGGCCGCAATACGACGATCATCCGCTCGAACTATCTCTTCGACGAGAGCGCGGCGCTCTACAATCACGCGCTCGGGATCTGGCCGGGGCTGAGCCGCGACCTCAACTACAATATCATGTTCAGCCCGCGCGGCGTGCTGATGCTCGCGCACACGGTGCATGACGTGCAGGTCGCCAAGCGCCACGTTCACGCCAACCGATTGAATGGCGTCGACAACGAATGGCTCGACCCCGCGCAAGCCAAGGCGTTCTGCCCGCCGCTCAACATCGGTGCGGACGCGCGCTACCCCGTGCTGGGCGCGGCGTTGCAGCGCTCGGGCGGCACAGCGCGCCACGATGCTGTCGCGTGGGGCTATGCGCGCGGCGCAAGCGCGGCCGGAGTCGATATCATCGAGCAATGCGGCGTCACCGGCATCCGCCGCGATGCGTTCGGGGCGGTCGCAGGCGTCGAGACGACGCGCGGCTTCATCGGCGCGCCCAGGGTCGCGGTCGTCGCGGCGGGCAGTACCTCGGTCGTCATGGCTATGGCGGGCGTCGCAATGCCGCTCGAAAGCCATCCGCTGCAGGCGCTGGTGTCCGAGCCGGTCAAGCCGACTTTCCCGTGCGTCGTGATGTCGAACACCGTCCACGCCTATATCAGCCAGTCGGACAAGGGCGAGCTGGTGATCGGTGCGGGGTCCGACCAGTATCCGTCGTACAGCCAGACCGGCGGCATCCATCAGCTGAGCCACGCGCTCGAGGCGATCTGCGAGATGTTCCCGCAATACGCGCGGATGCGGATGCTGCGCTCGTGGGGCGGGATCGTCGACATGACGCCGGATCGATCGCCGATTATCGGCCTGACCCCGGTGCCGGGGCTATTCGTCAACTGCGGCTGGGGGACGGGCGGGTTCAAGGCGACGCCGGGGTCGGGCGATGTCTTCGCCGCGACGGTGGCGCGGGGCATCCCGCACCCGATCGCCGCGCCGTTCGCGCTCGACCGCTTTGCTCAGGGACGGCTGATCGACGAAGCGGCGGCGGCGGCGGTGGCGCACTGAGATGCTGCTGATCGACTGCCCCCACTGCGGCGCGCGCGCCGAGATCGAGTTCCGCCACGCCGGCGAAGCGCATCTCGTGCGCCCCGGTGGTGCCGACGACAACGCCGACTGGGGCGCATATCTCTACGCGCGCGACAATATCCGCGGTCGGGCGGCCGAACGCTGGCGGCACATCCATGGCTGCGGGCAGTTCTTCAACGCGGTCCGCGACACCGTCAGCGATGCCTTCGAATGCACCTATCCCGCGACCGACGGCTCGCGCATCGGGGCTGAAATCGCATGAGCCGCACCGCGCAGGGTGGGCGCATCGACCGCAGCCGGACGCTCGGCTTCACCTTCGACGGCGTGCGCTACACGGGGCATCCCGGCGACACGCTGGCGTCGGCGCTGCTCGCCAACGGCGTCCACCTGATGGGACGATCGTTCAAGTACCACCGCCCGCGCGGGGTGCTGGGCAGCGGCGTCGAGGAGCCCAACGCGCTGTTCGGCGTGACGCGCGGGCCGGGGCGTTTCGAACCCAACCAGCGCGCCACCTGCGTGCCGCTCGTCGACGGCCTCGTCGTCGAAAGCCAGAACCGCTGGCCGAGCCTCGCGCGCGATGCCGGAGCCCTAAACGACGCCGCCGCAGCATTCATCCCGGCGGGTTTCTACTACAAGACCTTCATGTGGCCGCCGCGTGCGTGGCACCGTCTGTACGAGCCGCGCATCCGCGCCATGGCGGGGCTGGGGCGGCCGACCAGCGAACCCGACCCCGACCGCTATGCCCAACGCTGGGCGCATTGCGAGGTGCTCATAATCGGCGCAGGACCGGCCGGTCTGGCGGCGGCGCTGGCGGCGGCGGCGAGCGGCGAGCGTGTCATCCTCTGCGATCAGGACGAGGAAATGGGCGGCGCGCTGCTCGCGTCGGCGGCGTGCGACGCCATCAACGGGCGGCCCGCAGTCGAGTGGCTGGCGGCAACGCTTGCGATTTTGTCCGAGGCTTCCAACGTCCGCCTGCTGCCGCGCACCACGGCGCTCGCCTACGGCCTGCACAACCTCGTGACGCTCGCCGAGCGGCGCACCGACCATCTCCCCGTCGCCGAGGCGCGGGGTGCGCGCGAGCGTCAGTGGCACGTCCGCGCCCGCCGCGTCGTCCTCGCCACGGGGGCCATCGAACGCCCGCTGGTCTTCCCGAACAACGACCGCCCCGGCATCATGCTGGCGAGCGCGGCGCAGGGCTATGCTGCGCGCTGGGGGGTGCGCGTCGGAGCCCGCGTCGTCGTCGCGGTCGATCACGACAGCGGCTACCGCGCCGCGCTCGACCTTGCCGATGCCGAGGTGTCGGTTGTGGCGATTGTCGACAGCCGCGCGTCGCTGCCGCCGACGCTGACCGCCGCAGCGACAGCGCGAGGCATCGACGTCATCGTCGGCCACGCGCCCGCCGACTCGCGCGGACGGCTGCGCGTCACGGCATTGGGCATCGCGCCGGTGCAGGGCGACACCGTCGGGCGGCCGACGCGCTGGCTCGCCTGCGATGCCGTCGCGATGGCGGGCGGCTGGACGCCGTCGCTGCACCTCTTCTCACAGTCGCGCGGGCGGCCGGTGTGGGACGCGACACGCGGCTGCTTCGTGCCCGGCGACTCTGTGCAGGCCGAGATTTCGGCCGGTGCGTGCCGGGGCGGTTTCGATCTCGCCGCCTGCCTGCGCGAAGGCTGGGCGGCGGGTGGTGGCAGCGGCTCCGCGCCCCACGCCGAGCCGTCCGCCGACACCGGCAGCAGCGTCGCGCGCCGCCACGCCGAAGGCACCGGCCGCCGCGCCTGGGTCGACTTCCAGAACGATGTCACCGCCAAGGATCTGCGCCTCGCGCTGCGCGAGGGCTTCCGGTCGGTCGAGCACCTCAAGCGCTACACGACGACCGGCATGGCGACCGATCAGGGGCGCACCTCGAACGTCAACGCCCTCGCCATTGCGGCGCAGCAACTCGGCGTCGCGATTCCCGAGGTCGGGCTGACGACCTTCCGCGCGCCGTTCACCCCCGCGACCTTCGGCGGTTTCGCGGCGTATGCCAGGGGACCGCTGTTCGATCCGGTCCGGCGGACACCGATGCATGACGACGCCGTCGCGGCGGGGGCGGTGTTCGAGGATGTCGGCCAGTGGAAGCGCGCCCGCTATTTCCCGCGCGGGCGGGAGGACATGGACGCCGCCGTGGCGCGCGAGTGCGCTGCGGTGCGCACCGCCGCCGGGCTGTTCGATGCCTCGACTCTCGGCAAGATCGCCGTTGCCGGCCCCGACGCGGCGGCCTTCCTTGACTTTCTGTACACCAACCCGATGCGCAAGCTCGGCGTCGGCCGGTGCCGCTACGGCGTCATGCTGCGCGACGACGGCTTCATCTACGACGACGGCATCGTCGCGCGCCTCGCCCCCGACCTGTTCCACGTCACGACGACGACGGGCGGTGCGGCGAACGTCCTCAACCACATGGAGGATTTCCGCCAGACCGAGCTGCCGCACATGCAGGTGTGGCTGACCTCGATCACCGAGCAGTTCGCCGTTGCGGTCGTCGCGGGGCCGCGCGCGCGCGACATCCTCGCGCCGCTGGTGGCGGGGATCGACCTCGCCGCATTTCCGCATCTCTCGGTCGCCGAGTGCAGCGTCGCCGGCCTGCCCGCGCGCCTGTTCCGCGTCAGCTTTTCGGGTGAGCTGGGCTTTGAGGTCAACGTACCCGCATCGCACGGCCGCGCGCTGTGGGCGGCACTGGTCGCCGCAGGCGAAGGCTACGGCCTGACGCTTTATGGTACCGAGGCGATGCACGTGCTGCGCGCCGAGAAGGGCTTCATCATCGTCGGCCAGGACACCGACGGCACGGTCACCCCCGACGATGCCGGGCTCGGCTGGGCGGTCGGCAAGGCCAAGGCCGATTTCGTCGGCAAGCGCGCGTTGACGCGCCCCGCGATGCTCGACGCCGACCGCAAGCAACTCGTCGGGCTGGTCCCCGCCGACGGCAAGACGGTCGTCGAGGAAGGCGCACAACTCGTCGACGCCGCCGCGCCGTCGCGCGCGCTCGGCCATGTCAGTTCGTCCTACCGCAGCGCCGCCGCCGGACATCCGATCGCGCTCGGGATGCTGCGCGGCGGACGCGCGCGCATCGGCGGTACGGTCGAGGTCGCGGGCCTCGGCGCGGCGGCGAACACACCGATGCGGATCGTCGCGCCGATGTTCCACGACCCCGACGGGAGCCGGATGAGTGGCTGACGCGACCGTTACCCCGCGCCCAGCCGAGGCGCAGTGGCTGTTCCACTGCGCGCCCGCCGATGCCGCTGAAGCGGGGGCAGGGCTGGGCATCGACCTTGGCGATGCGATGCTGCGCGCGACGGCAGGCGGCGACTGGCACGCGCTTCACCTCGCTCCGGACGAATGGTTGCTGGTCGGGCCGCGCGGCGCGGTGCCCGGTGAAGTTGGCGTAACGCACTCGTTGATCGACGTCTCGGACCGGTCGCTCGGCTTCGAGGTGTCGGGCCGCGACGCGCCCGCGGCGCTCAATGCCGCGTGTCCGCTCGATCTCGGCGACGCGGCGTTTCCGGCGGGCAGCTGCACGCGCACGCTGTTCGGCAAGGCGAGCGTGCTGCTGTGGCGTATCGCCGACGCGACGTGGCGGATCGACTGCGGCCGCTCGTTCGCGACTTATGTTGCCGGGTTGCTGACGCTGGCGGTCGAGGACGCCGACGACTGAGCGCCGCACGGAGGCGCAGGCCCGAGCGGCGGTCAAAGCGCTGACTATGCATGCGCTCGGCAAGTGTCGCATTTCTGCCACGGATAAAGGTCGAATCGCGGTGGCTCTCGTTTCCCCGCTTACGCCGACGAAACGAGCTTGACGCTCGGGCCTCTTTGCATACATATGCGGAAAGCGATCAACGGGGGAGAACGGTCATGAGGTCTACATATATTCTGGGTAGCAGCGTGCTGGCGATGGCGGTCGGCCTGGCCGCGCCGGTCCGTGCTCAGACGTCGGAGAAATCGACAGCGGGTACCCCGCCGGTCGCCGTCGCCGCCGCCGGCGCGGGCGGCCTCGAAGACATCATCGTGACCGCGCAAAAGCGCGCCGAGAATATCCAGGACGTGTCGATCGCCATCCAGGCGGTCACCGCCGAGGGTCTTGCGCGCTCGGGCATCACCGATGTCAGCCGCATCGAACTGATCACGCCCGGCCTGACATTCGCGCGCTACGGCACCGACGCCAAGATCTCGCTGCGCGGCGCCAACTCGAACAATACTTTCCTCGACGCCGCACCGTCGGTCGGCGTCTTCGTCGACGGCGTCTACAAGCCCCGTGCCTCGCAGCAGACACGCGCCTTCTTCGACGTCGAGCGGCTCGAGATCCTCAAAGGTCCGCAGGGCACGCTCTACGGCCGCAACACGCTCGCGGGCGCGGTCAACCTCTATACCAAGGGGCCCGACCTCAAGGGCTTCAGCGCGGGTACGACGATTTCGTACAGCCGCTACAACGATCTGCGTACCGAGGGTTATGTCAACGCGCCGCTGTCCGAGTCGTTTGCGGTACGCGTCGCCGGCCTCTACGAGCGCGGCGACGGCTTCGTGAAGAATCTGAATGGCGAGAACCTCGGCACGATCGACACGGTGTCGGTGCGCGGTTCGGCCAGATACGCTCCGGCCGGGGGCGGCGACCTGACGCTGCGCATCACCAATATCCGCGAGCGCGGCAACGTCTCGGGGCTGTTCGCCTTCACCGGCACCTGCCGCAACCTCAACGCGCAGGGGCTGACCGATCCGTACGGGACGACGCGCGACTGCCGCAACCCGCGGCGCGGCGCGGCCGGCACGCGCGCGCTCAATCCGAACGATCCGCTGACGGTCAACAAGGACTTCGTCCACGACGACAAGATCGACGAGTTCAACGCGACGCTCGAAGGCAACTACCCGTTGCTCGAAACGCTCGATGCCAAGGCGATCTTCAGCTACACCAACTTCCGCCTCGATGTCGGTCAGGACAATGATTTCAGCGAGGTATCGATCGCTGCCGACTTCCTGCGCGAGCGCGTCAAATCGTACACCGCCGAGTTGCAACTGGCCTCGAACGGCACCGGTCGTCTGAAGTACAACATCGGCGGCTACGCCTCGCGCGACAACATCCAGTTCATCTCGGCATCGCTGCGCTATCGCACTACCGACGACTTCAACAATGCCATCCGGCCGCTGGTGACGACTCCCGACGGCATCACCGTGCGCGTCCTCAACCCGACCCCGGTGCTCAGCAACGTCATCAATCTGGGCGACCCGCTGGTCGCCAACCGCAACGGCCAGAACTCGAACAGCTTCCAGTACAACGACACGACGACGCTGGGAGCCTTCGGTCAGGCGAGCTTCGCGATTGTCGACAGCCTGCGCGTCATCGGCGCGGTGCGCTACTCGATCGACAAGAAGGACGCGCAGAACTTCAACGGCCCGACTTCGTATCGCGGGCCGCAGTTTCCGTTGACCGCGCCGCTGACCATCGCCGGCTTCTCGAACGACAAGTCGCTGGTGCAGACCCGCACGAGCCGCGACTACGGCAATGTGACGTGGCGCGCGGCGGGCGAGTTCGACGTCAACCCCGACGTGCTGATCTTCGGCACGGTGGCGACGGGCTTTCTGTCGGGCTCGCTGTCGACCGATGGCTCGACCACCGACGACCAGAAGTCGATCAACTACGAGCTCGGCATCAAGAGCCGGTTCCTTGACCGCCGCGTCCAGTTCAACGGCTCGGTGTACCACACCAAATACTCGAACCTGGTGACGAGCTTCCAGCGCCCCAACTCTTCGGGCAGCGTCGATACGATCGCGGTCAACGGCGGCGACATCAAGGTGACCGGCGTCGAGGGCGTTCTCGAGGTCATTCCGGTCGACAATCTGCGCCTGACCGTTGCGGCGTCGTATCTCGACTCGGAGTTCGGGAACTACACCGTGCTGGCCCCATATCAGACCGTGCGCGGCCTCGGCCAGCCGACGGCGCGTTTCGTCAATCTCAAGGGGCTCACGCCGCAGTTCGCGCCGAAGTTCACGATTTCGGCGATCGGCGCGTACGATTTCGACCTTGGCAGCCACGGCAAGCTGACCCCGCAGGTCCAGGTCTTCTATTCGGGCCGGTACTCGTCGCAGAACCAGGTGTCGTTCCTCGACGCCAACGGCACGCAGGCGTCGTTCACCAAGACCGATATCCGCGTCTCGTGGACCAGTGCCGATGAACGCTTCGGGGTCGAAGCCTATGTCGAAAACCTCGAGGACGAGATCGTGCTGTTGCGCACGACCTACGGCGGTGACGGTTTCAACCAGGTGACCTATGGTCTGCCGCGCAATTACGGCGTGCGCGTCCGCGCCAAATTCTAGGGCCTGACGGATGAATATGAAGGGCTTCGACCCGCAGTTCCGCGACCTCCCGGATTTCATCGACAAGATTACGCGCGAAATCTGGGAGGATCGCGGGATCGGTCTCGCGCTCGACAAATACTACGGCCCCGGCGTCATCGTCCGAGCGTCGAATGCGATCGTCGTCGGCAATCAGGGCATCAAGGCGGCGACGCTGGCGACGCTGCACGAATTCCCCGACCGCCAGCTGGTCAACGAGGATGTCATCTGGTCGGGGGACGCCGACCGGGGTTTCCTCAGCTCGCACCGGTTGATTTCGGTGATGCGCAAGCAGGGCGACGGTGCCTATGGCCCCGCCACCGGCCAGCTCGTGCGCGCGCGTGTCATCGCCGACTGCGTCTGCCGCAACAACGCGATCAGCGAGGAGTGGCTGGTTCGCGATCACGCCGCCTTCGCTGCCTGCCTCGGCACCACGCCCGCCGCGCTGGCCGCCAGCCTGATCGCACAGGACCTCGCGACGACGGGGGCGGTAACCGTCTTCACGCCCGCCAACGACGTGCCGGGCCCCTATGTCGCGACGATCGACGACAGCCCCGAGGCCGCCGCCTATGCCACCGCCTATCGCGGCATCTGGGGGGCCAAGACCCCGGCGCTGATCCGCGACCATTACCGAACCGGCGCAGCCGTCGCCGTGGCGGGGGGCGAAGTGCTCAGCGGTCACGGCGACCTCGACCGCTTCGTCATCTCCTACCTTTCGAGCTTCCCCGATCTCGAGCTGACCATCGACCATCTCATCGTCAACCGCGACCCCGGCCAACCGGTCCGGCTGGCGCTGCGCTTTTCGATAAGCGGCACACATACCGGCTGGGGCCGCTTCGGCCAGCCGACCGGTGCACGCGTCTATATCCTCGGCATGACGCACGCGCACATGGTCGACGGACGGATCAGCCACGAATGGCTGCTGACCGACGAGGTCGCGATCTGGAAGCAGATTTTGGCGCACGTCGCCGCGACCTGAGCCAGACTTCGGAGGCCCTGAGCGATGCGCCCCAACCTGATCCGGACGCACCATGCCGCAGGTCGGCCCGTCTTCAATGCATGGTTGTCGATCGGCGCGAGCTATGCCGCCGAACTCGTCGCGCAGCAGGGCTATGACGCGGTCACCGTCGATGGCCAGCACGGCATGATGGGTTTCGATGTCGCGCTGACGATGCTGCAGGCGATCGCGACGACGCCGGCGGTGCCGCTGGTCCGTCCGTCGGGCAATCACCCCGCCGAAATCATGCGCTGGCTCGACGCCGGGGCCTTCGGCATCATCTGCCCGATGATCTCGACCCCGCAGGATGCCGAAGCGCTCGTCGCGGCGTGCCGCTATCCGCCCACGGGTTCGCGCTCCTATGGTCCGGCGCGCGGGCTGCTCTACGGCGGTGCGGACTATGCCGCGCACGCCGACGCAACCATCGTCGTGCTGGCGATGATCGAAACCGCAGCGGGTCTCGAGAACGTCGAAGCGATCGTCGCGACGCCCGGTCTCGACGGCATCTACCTCGGGCCCAACGATCTCGCGCTGGCGCTCGGGCGCGCGGCGCAGTCGGAAAGCGACGACCCCGTCGTCGTCGCCGCCATCGCACGCATCCGTGCCGCGACTGCCGCCCAGGGCAAGATCGCGGGCATCTTCTGCTCCGGCGGCGCGGCCGCAGCACAGCGTGTCGTCGAGGGCTTCGATTTCGTCACGCCGGGCAACGACGCGGGATTGCTGCGTGCCGGTGCGGCTGCAGCGCGCGCGGCCTGGGCTGAACGCGGTGCTGCTGGGCGTCATCGCCGACGACTTCACGGGCGCGGGCGATGTCGCCAACACGCTGGCGCGCGGCGGCATGCGGACGCGCCTGTTCATCGGCGAAGTGCCCGGTGCGACCGCTTGCGAGGCGGGCGTCGTCGCGCTCAAGACGCGTTCAGTACGCGCAGCCGACGCCGTCGCCGCGTCGCTCGCCGCCCTGGCGCAGCTGCGCGCCGCCGGGTGTCGCCAGATCCTGTTCAAATACTGCTCGACCTTCGATTCGACGCGCGACGGCAACATCGGACCGGTCGCCGAAGCGCTCGCCGTGGCGATGGGGGTGACGGGCGTCGTCGTCTGTCCGGCCTTCCCGGCGACCGGGCGGACGGTCTATCAGGGTCACCTCTTCGTCGGCGACCGCCCGGTGTCCGAAACCGGCATGGCGCAGCACCCGCTGACGCCGATGACCGATCCCGACCTGCGCCGCTGGCTGGCGCACCAGACCGCCGCGCCGCCGGGTCACGTCCCCCACGCCGTCGTGCGCGCCGGGGCGGCGGCGATCGCTACGGCGCTCGCCGCAGGCACCCGACTGATGATCGTCGATGCGGTGTCCGACGACGATCTCGCCGCCATCGGCGAAGCGGTCGCCGGCGCGGCCCTGGTCACCGGCGGTTCGGGGATGGCGCTCGGACTGCCCGCCAATTTCCGCCGCCTCGGGCTGCTCAGCGGCGACGCCGTGGCATGCGGCGGGGTCGACGGTCCCGCACTCGTGCTGGCGGGCAGCTGCTCGGTGGCCACGCGCGCGCAGGTCGCCAACTATGCCGCGAACCATCCGGCCTACACCATCGACGCGGCGCGGCTGCTTGGCGGCGCGCCGGTGCGCGCCGAAGCGCGGGCCTTCGCGGTCGCCCACGCCGCCGCCGCGCCGCTGATTGCGTCGAGCGCCGACCCTGCGGTTCTCGCCGCGCTACCGGCCCGCGCCGCCGCTGCGGTCGAAGCGATGATGGGCGAACTGGCCGCCGATGCGGTCGCGCGCGGCGTGCGGCGGCTGGTGGTCGCGGGCGGCGAGACCTCGGGCGCGGTGGTCGGTGCGCTTGGCCTCGCCGCACTCGACATCGGCGCGGAGATCGACCCCGGTATCCCCGTGCTCCATAGCGACGGCCTTGCGCTGGCGCTCAAGTCGGGCAATTTCGGCGGGCTGGACTTTTTTGCAAAGGCTCTGGCGTATTTGGGGGACGAGGCTTGAACGACGCCGCTGCCCGCGAGGCCGTCTGCCGTTTCGGTCGCTCGCTGTTCGAGCGGGGGCTGACGCCGGGCAGCTCGGGCAACATCACGCTGCGGCTCGACGACGGCGGCTGGCTGGCGACACCGACCAACACATCGCTCGGCAGCCTCGACCCGGCGACGCTGAGCCGTCTCGCTGCCGACGGGCGCCTCGTCGACGGGGCGACGCCGACCAAGGAACTGCCGCTACACGCCGCGCTCTACGCGACACGCGCGCACGCGCGTGCCATCGTCCACCTGCACTCGACGCACGCCGTCGCGGTGTCGACGCTGCCCGATCTCGACCCCGCCGACGCGCTGCCGCCGCTCACCGCCTATTATGTCATGCGCGTCGGGCGCACCGCGCTGCTGCCGTATTTCCGCCCCGGCGACCCGGCGGTCGCCGCCGCGATCCGCGACCTCGACGGGCGCTACGGCGCGATCCTCCTGTCCAATCACGGTCCGGTCGTGGCGGGCGACAGCCTCGAGGCCGCAGTCTGGGCGAGCGAGGAACTCGAGGAGACCGCCAAGCTCCATCTGCTGCTGCACGGTCGCGCGCCGCGCCTGCTGGCGGCTGCCGAGGTCGCGGCGTTGCGCGGCGCGCGCTAGCGGTAGCGCGCCAGCCAGCCGAGGCCGCTCACCGTCGCTCCGGCGGGCCGATATTCGCAGCCGACCCAGCCCGCATAGCCAAGGCCATCGAGCGTCGCGAACAGCCGATGGCAGTCGAATTCGCCGCTGTCGGGCTCGTGGCGGTCGGGGACGCCCGCAACCTGGACATGCGCGATCTGGCCGAACCCCGCGCGCAACCGCGTCGTCAGATCGCCGCCTTCGATCTGCATGTGGTACAGATCGGCCTGGACGCGTGCGCCGGTCGCGGCGGCGACGGCGAGGGCGTCTTCAAAGTTGTGCAGGTGATAGCCCGGCATGTCGCGCCGGTTGATCGGCTCGACCAGCAGGGTGACGCCCACCGCCGCGGCGACCGGAACCGCGCCCGCGAGCGTGGCAAGATAGGTCGCACGGTCGCCGCCCAGCCCCGCCATGACGTGCAGGCGCGACACGCCGAGCTTGACCGCATAATCGAGCGCGCGGGTCGCCCCGCCGCGCGCTTCGGCTTCCCGACCTGGCAGCGCCGCGATGCCGCGTTCGCCCGCCGCCCAGTCGCCGGGCGGCAGGTTGAACAGTACGATCTGCACCCCCGCCGCACGCGCGCGCGTGCCGATAACCGCCGCCGACCAGTCGTAGGGAAACAGGAGTTCGACGCCCGCAAACCCCGCATCGGCGGCCGCCGCAAAGCGGTCGAGGAATGGCAATTCCGTAAACATCAGACTGAGATTGGCGGCGAAGCGCGGCATGTCATGAGCTTTAGCGCACACTGGTGTTTGCGACAAAGGCAGCGAGACGTCCTTGCTGCTGATCAACGTGGCAAGTCGGTCGGACCGACTTTCGGCTTGATATCCATATCACGCGCCAGGCGATTTCGTATGGCGAGGAGCAGCGTCGCGCTGATGCCGTAGAAGATCAGCCCACTCAGGATCGCATAGCGTAATGCTTCCGCGCCGAAGCGAATATTCAGTGCATCGGAGATTGCGCCGAAGAACAAGGTCCCGCAGCCGAGTCCGATGAGATTGTTGACGAACAGGAATGCCGCCGACGCGGTCGACCGCGCGCTGGCCGGCACGAGCTGCTGGACTGCGGCGATGATCGGGCCCAGCCAAACGAGGCCGAGCGCCTGTGGCACCAGCGCAAACAGTGCCGCGCCGAGGATATGGGGAGAGAGGATCGCAGCGACGTAGAATGGGATGCTGATCAGGAAGCAGATCGCCGGGACGACCGCATAGGCGGCGGGCCGGTTGCGGGCGAGTCGGTCGACAAGCCAGCCTCCGAACCAGATGCCCGTACAGCCCCCGACGACGAGCTGGCCGGCGAAAAGCCAGGCAGTCTGCGTCAGCGTCAGCCCGAAACTGCGGATGAAGAACGAGGGCAACCAGAAGTTGAGCCCATAGCTGAGAGTCGCTGCCGATGCCGCGCCCAGCGACAGGCCCCAGAAGCTCGGCTTGCGGGCCAGCATCCTCAAAACCTCGCGCAGGCTCGGCGGCGGGACGTCGGCAGGCGGATCGAAACGCCCGCGCAGCGGGTCGACGACGGCCAGGCGCAGCAGCGGCGCGACCAGAAGGCCGGCACCGCCGACTGCGAAGAACGCAAACCGCCAGTCGACCGCGCTCGCGACAAGTCCGCCGAACAGGATGCCCAGCGCCCCGCCGATCGGGATCCCGAGCGAATAGACAGCGAGTGCCCGGGCCCGCTGCGCGCGCGGAAAATAGTCGGCAATGAGCGAGTACGCCGGTGCCGTGCCGCCGGCCTCGCCGACCCCCACGCCGAGGCGCGCCAGGAACAACTGCGGGAAGCTGGCGGCCAGCCCGCACGCGGCGGTAAACGCGCTCCAGACGCCCAGGCTTACGGTGATGATCCACACCCGGCTGCGGCGGTCCGCCAGCCGCGCGACCGGGATGCCGAGCGTCGTGTAGAGCAAGGCGAACGCGAGCCCGCCGAGCAGCCCGAGCTGCGTGTCCGTCAGCACGAGGTCGCGTTTGATGGCGGGTGCCAGGATGCCGACGATCTGCCGGTCGATGAAGTTGAAGACGTACGCGAGGAGCAGCACCGCCAGCACACGGTAGCGGTGCGGCGAGGGGGTTGCCCCCTCGCCGGCGCTGTCGACCCTGCTCAGAACTTGAGCCCGACCGTGGCGTAGACCTGCCGTGGATTGCCGTAGAAGGCGGTCAGGATACCTTCCCTGCCAAGCGTCGGCGTCGGCAGCCCGGCCGCGTTGTAGACGACCTGGCCGGTGGTCGGATTGGTCGCCAGGAACTGGTAGCCGCCGGTGCGGTAGTTCTTGTCGGTCAGGTTTTTGCCGTGCAGCCCGATCGACCAGCGGTCGCTGTCCGAATGCCAGACGATACTGGCATCGACGAGCGCGTACTTGGGCTGGTCGAGCGGCGACACGGTCTCGAACTGGCCGACGCGGCTGCGGTAAGACACGCTCGGGCTGAGATCGAGCCTGCCCTCGCCGATCAGCATCATCGGTAGCGACAGGGTCAGGGTGCCGCTGGCGGTCCACTTCGGCGTGTTCTGGACCTGTCGGAACTGGGCGACGTCGACCCCGAGGTTATTGATGAACCTCTTGTACTTGGCATCGATGTAACCGAGCGACCACCCAAGGTTGAGGTTCGACCCAGCGCCTGCGATCTCGGGCGCGAGCTTGGCCAGACCCTCGAACTCGACGCCCTTGAAATTTGCCTTGCCAGCGTTCGAGGTGATGCCGACGAAAGTCTGGACGCCGTTGACGACCGCGCCGAACGACCCCGGGATCTGCACGTCCTTGTAATCGGAATAAAAGCCCGCAAGGCTGAAGTTGAGGCGGCGATCGAAAGCCTGGGCCTTCCAGCCGATTTCAAAGCTGTTCACCGTTTCGGGCTTGAACGACAGGAAGTCGAAGATTTCCTGCGGGTCCTTGATGCCGTTGCCATTGGTATCGGGCGCGGACGTCGACAGGCCGCGCGGGTCGAAGCCGCCGCCCTTGAAGCCCTTGGAATAGCTCGCATAGATGTTGTTGTTAGCGTTCGGCTTGAAGCTCAGCGAGGCGCGCGGCGTAAATTCCTTGAAGGTCTTGGAACCGTTGAAGTTCGAGGTGGGCGCGCCGAGCTGGACGCCGGCACCGCCGAGTTCGGGTGACGCGCCACCGAGCAGGTTGCGGCGGAAAATCCGCGCGTCGCGCTTGTCGCTGGTGTAGCGTCCGCCGACCGACAGGCTGAGCTGGTCGGTGAAATCATAGGTGAAATCGCCGAAGACGCTCCAGGTCTTGGTCTTGACGTCGCCGAGTGTCGAGGCGGTGAAGCCCGACAAGCCGAGCGCCGCCCCCGTCGTGCCGAGGATGACGTCGAAGATGTTGAACGCGCTGGCGTCGAGATAATAGGCACCGATCAGGCCGTTCAGCTTCTCGCTGGTGTAGAGCAGCTGCAGCTCCTCCGAGAACTGGTGGTTCTTGTAGATGGCAGGTACGTCGACATCGATCGTCGGCAGGCTGTCGAAGTCGATCGGCGTGCTGGTCTGGTCGCGACGATAGGCGGTGATGCTCTTTAGCGTGATGTGATCGCCGATGTCGCCCGCGATCGTCCCCGAGAAGCCATAGGCCTCGACGCTCTGATGCGGGGTATCGAGGCCGGCGCGGGTGTCGAAGACGTTCCTGAGCACCGGTGCGCCCGACTGCAGCCCGGGGATCAGGCGATGTCCATTGCGCGGATCGCTGTTGTCCTTGACGTAGTCGGCGGCGAGACGGATCGAGACGCTCTCGACCGGCTCGAGTTCGGCGGACACGCGCGCTGCCCAGATGTCCTTGTTGTAGTTCTCGCGGCCGTTGTTGAGATTGTCACCAAATCCGCCGCGGCTGAGCCGTGCGCCCGATGCGCCGACGCGGAAATTGTCGGTGATCGGCGTCGATGCCGACACCACGAGGTCGGCTTGGTCGTACGTGCCGTAGGTACCGCGCACGCTGACTTCCGGATCGCGCTTGTTGATGCGCCTGGTGACATATTTGACCGCGCCGCCGATCGTGTTGCGGCCATAAAGCGTGCCCTGCGGACCGCGCAGCACTTCGATGCGTTCGACGTTGAAGATGTCGAGCACCGCAGCCTGCGGACGATTGAGATAGACGTCGTCGAGGTAGATGCCGACGCCCGCCTCGAACCCGGCGACCGGGTCTTGCTGACCGACGCCGCGGATGAAGGCAGTCAAAGTCGAGTTGGTGCCGCGCGACGATTTCAGCGACAGGTTGGGTACCGTCTGCGCAATCGCCGTGATGTCCTGGATGCCGGCGGCGGCGAGCTGTGCGCCGCTGATCGCGCTGACCGAGATCGGCACGTTGCGCAGGCTCTCTTCGCGGCGACGCGCAGTAACGATGATGTCGCCAGTGTCGGAAGCGGGTGCGGCCTGAACTGCTGCGGCGTCGCCGACGGCCTCCTGTGCTGCAATCGGCCCGGCAGTGAGCGCGGACACGGCAACGCCCAGGTTCCAAAGCACGCGACGTGACGGCCGGATGGCGCGCATCGTATCTCTCCCCAAAATGCGGCATCATGAACTTGTGCCGGTGTCGATACGGACTTATTGAAACCTGAACCGGGTTTCAACTCCGGATAAGGGGAGGCCTGATTTGACGGAGGGACGTGACGCTTCGGCAACAGTCGGGCCGGCTGCCTTGGGCGGCACCCAGCTCGACCCGAAGCTGCCGCGCACGGAGCGTGGGCGCCGCACGTTGCGCGCCCTGCTCGACGCCGCCAGCCAGGAATTCGGTAGCCGCGGTTTCCATGACGCGTCGATCAGCAGCATAACGCAGCGCGCCGGCATCGCGCTCGGCTCGTTCTACAGCTACTTCAATTCGAAAGAGGAAATCTTCCGCGCGCTGGTTCTGGATATGTCGGAGCGGGTCAAACAGCACGTCGCTCCGGCGGTGCTGGCGGCGCCCGACCAGCTCGCCGCCGAACAGGCCGGATTAAGGTCGTTCGTCGAGTTCGTTCGAGAGCACAAGGAAATCTACAGGATCATCGACGAGGCGGAATTCGTCGATCCTGCCAGCTGGCGCGATCATTATTCCGGGAGTGTCGAACGCATCCGTGGCCGCCTCGTCGCCGGCGCAGCCCGGGGCGAAGTCCGCCCCGAGGTGGGAGAGATACACGCGTGGGCGATCATGGGCATGAACGTCTTTTTAGGGTTGCGATACGGCGTGTGGTCAGAGGATCTCGCGGCGGAAGATGTGGCTGCGACCGTCGCAACGATGCTTTCAGTCGGATTGCGTCCGTAGGACAGTCGGCGCTTTGGGTGGCATTCCACAGGCCGGCACCCGCGCCGAGCTGGCCTTGGTCGATCTCGTCGCCTTCCGGACCACGGTGGCTGCGAACTACCGGATCGACTCGCTGTTCTCATGGCAGGACACCTGCTCGCAGAATTGCAGCAACAAGGTTGGCGTCACCAGCTATTTCCAGCCGGCTGCTCAAGCCGCCCAGGTCGACCCACGCTTCGTCCTCAACGTCGCGGAAATCAGCAACAGCGTCGTCAAGAGCTTCGCTGTCGGCGACATAGATGGTTTCGTGATCGACCCGAACGGAAACTACTTCAACGATTCCATCGCGGCGTCAGTCGTCGAACTCTGTCGCAGCTGTGATCGCCGCTGCTGTTGCCATCGCCTCGACCCGCGTCGCGAGCGCTGCGAAGTGCGTCAGGTCGGGCTGCGGTCCGGCTTGGCGCAATTCGAACAGCTCGTCGGCGACGAGGATGCCCGCCATCAGCAGCAGGCGCGGCTCGCTGAGCGTGCCCAGCGCCGTGCCGAGTTCGTCGGCCTTCGACTGGAGATGCGCGGCGAGCGCGCGCAGGTGCGTCTCCTCGCCGTCGCGGCAGGTCAGGCGGTAGCTGCGCCCGCCGATGGCGACATCGACGTCCATCAGCGACACCCGCCGGCAGCATCGCCGAGCAGCGCGTCGAGGTCGGCGATGCTGCCCGCGACGACGGCTTCGAGCGCGCGCTGGCGGTCCGCCGTCGCGTCGCGGGCGCGTTCGAGGCGGTCGAGCGCCGCCTCGATGCGCGCGGCTAGGGTTTCGGCGTCGATTGTCGGCGGATTGGCGGCGGCCATGCGAGCCGTTCTCTTTTCAGGATGTTGGGCGACGTTGATAAGGCGTCGCGTGCGGCCCCGTCAACCGGGTCGGCGGTTGACCCCGCGCCTGCTGCTGGCCATAGGAGCGCGGTTTCCTGCCCCCTAGAAAGTGCGCCGCATGGCCGAACCGGCCCCCCGCGACCTTGCTTCCAGCGGTCCCGCGCCCCGCGTGCTGGCGAACGGCGTCCGCGCGCTGAGCATGGATGCCGTCGAGGCGGCGCAGTCGGGGCATCCGGGGATGCCGATGGGCATGGCCGACGCCGCGACCGCGCTGTTCGCGCGCCACCTGAAGTTCGATCCCGCGCAGCCCAAATGGCAGGACCGCGACCGCTTCGTGCTGTCGGCGGGGCACGGCTCGATGCTGATCTACAGCCTGCTCCACCTGACCGGCTATGCGCGCCCGACGCTCGACGACATCCGCAACTTCCGCCAGCTCGGGTCCCCGTGCGCGGGACACCCCGAGAATTTCGAGCTCGAGGGGGTCGAGACGACCACCGGGCCGCTCGGGCAGGGCCTCGCCACCGCCGTCGGCATGGCGATGGCCGAGCGGCATCTCAACGCCGTCTTCGGCGACGCGCTGGTGGATCACCGGACTTACGTGATCGCGGGCGACGGCTGCCTGATGGAGGGGATTTCCCACGAAGCCATCGGCCTCGCCGGACACCTGCGCCTCGGGCGGCTGATCGTGTTGTGGGACGACAATCGCATCTCCATCGACGGCCCGGTCAGCCTGTCGTCGAGCGAAGACCAGCCCAGGCGCTTCGACGCGGCGGGCTGGCAGGTGCTAAGCTGCGACGGCCTCGACTTTGACGCCGTCGATGCCGCCTTGACCGCCGCCAAGGTCGATCCGCGCCCGACGCTGATCGCCTGCCGCACCACCATCGGCTTCGGCGCACCGAAGAAAGCGGGCACGAGCGGCTCGCACGGCGCGCCGCTGGGATCCGAGGAAATCGCCGGGGCACGCGCCGCGCTGGGTTGGGACGCGCCGCCGTTCGTGATTCCCGACAAGATCCGCGATGCCTGGACCGCCATCGGCGCGCAGGGCAGGGCAGCGCGCGAGGCGTGGGAAGCGCGGCTCGCGGCGGCTCCCGAGGCGCTGCGCACGGCGTTCGAACATCGCGCCGCCAACGAACCCCCGCAGGCCGTGTACGACGCGCTCGACGCGCATATCGCCGCGCTGATTGCCGCGCCGGTCGCTGTCGCGACGCGCAAGGCGTCCGAAATGGCGCTTGAAGTCGCGGTACCCGTGGCCGACGGCATGTTTGGCGGCTCGGCCGACCTGACGGGCTCGAACAACACCAAAACCAAGACGATGCAGGTGTTTACCGCCGACAGCTACGGCGGCAGATACGTTTACTACGGCATCCGCGAGTTCGGCATGGCGGCGGCGATGAACGGCATTGCGCTGCACGGCCAGATGCTGCCCTTCGGGGGTACGTTCCTTGTCTTCAGCGACTATATGCGCAACGCGATCCGGATGTCGGCGCTGCAGCGCACGCGCGTCGTCTATGTGCTGACGCACGACAGCATCGGGCTGGGCGAGGACGGCCCGACGCACCAGCCCGTCGAGCATCTGCTGTCGCTGCGCGCCATTCCCAACCTCGCAGTCTATCGCCCCTGCGACGCGGTCGAGACGGCAGAGGCGTGGGCGCTCGCCATTGCCGACCGGCACCGCCCCTCGGTCCTCGCGCTGAGCCGTCAGAACCTGCCGCAGCAGCGCCTCGTGGCGGCGGGCGAGAATCTGACCTCGAAGGGTGCGTATCGCCTGACCGCTGCGACCGCGCCGCGCGGCGTCGTGTTTCTCGCCACCGGCTCGGAGGTCCACATCGCCGCCGCCGCCGCCGCGAGCCTCGAAGCCCAAGGCATCGGCTGCGATCTCGTGTCGATGCCATGCTGCGAGAATTTCGACGCGCAGGCCGACGCCTATCGCGCCGACCTGCTCCCGGCCGACGCGCTGATCGTCTCGGTCGAGGCAGGGGTCACGCTGGGTTGGGAACGCTATACGATGGTGCGCGGTTTGCGCTGCGGCATCGACAGCTTCGGCGCATCGGGACCCATCGACGCACTCTACGACCATTTCGGCCTGACCGCTCACAAGATTGCAGCGCGGGTGCGGGAGCGTCTAGAGGACCGCGTATAAACAATGCTGTCATCCCCGCGCAGGCGGGGACCCAGCCCTCTAAAGAAAACGGCGTCAGCAAAGCTGACACATTCTTGTGAAGCGGGCTGGGTTCCCGCCTGCGCGGGAATGACGAACAGGAGAGAAAGCTATGACCACAAAAATCGCCATCAACGGCTTCGGCCGCATCGGTCGCAACGTCCTGCGCGCGCTCGTCGCCAGCGGACGCAGCGATCTCGAGGTCGTCGCGATCAACGACCTCGCCGACGCCGCGACCAATGCGCTGCTGCTCAAGCGCGATTCGGTCCACGGGACGTTCGACGCGAGCGTCGCGGTCGACGGCGGCGACCTCGTCGTCGATGGCAGGCGCATCCGCGTTACCGCCGAGCGCGATCCGGCCAAGCTGCCGCACGGCGAGATGGGCGTCGACCTCGTGCTCGAATGCACCGGGCTATTCACCGACGCCGACAAGGCGCGCGGCCATCTGACGGCGGGCGCGAAGCGCGTGCTGATCTCTGCCCCCGGCAAGGGTGTCGACCTGACCGTCGTCATCGGCGTCAACGACCATCTGCTGACCGCCGACCATCATATCGTTTCGAACGCCAGCTGCACGACCAATTGTTTAGCGCCCGTCGTTCGCGTTATGCATGATAGCATCGGTGTCGAGCGCGGCCTGATGATGACGATCCACAGCTACACCAACGACCAGTCGCTGCTCGACGTCTATCACAAGGACCCGCGCCGCGCCCGCGCCGCCGGCCAGTCGATGATCCCGACCTCGACGGGGGCGGCGAAGACCGTCGGCGAGGTCATTCCCGAGCTGAAGGGCAAGCTCGACGGCATCTCAGTGCGTGTGCCGACCCCCAACGTCAGCC
Source organism: uncultured Sphingomonadaceae bacterium (assembly GCA_964246975.1). Taxonomy (GTDB): domain Bacteria; phylum Pseudomonadota; class Alphaproteobacteria; order Sphingomonadales; family Sphingomonadaceae; genus Glacieibacterium. Next base: position 6,625 of record CAXTSL010000010.1, on the reverse strand, counting down.
TCGTCGACTTCACCTTCACGCCGAGCCGCGCGACGACCATCGCGGAGGTCAACGCGGCGCTCAAGGCGGCGTCCGAAAGCGGCGCGATGGCGGCGGTCCTCGACTATTCGGACGAGCCGCTGGTGAGCCACGATTACAACCACAACCTGGCGTCGGCGACGATCGACAGCCTCGAGACGACCGTCCTCGACGGCCTGCTGGTGCGCGTGGTGGCATGGTACGACAACGAGTGGGGCTTTTCGAACCGCATGCTCGACACGGCGGCGAAGATGGCGGCGCTGATTTAGTTCACTGCTCCCTCCCCTCCCGGAGAGCGCTTGCGAACCGAGGGAGGGGAGGGTCGGGGTGGGGTGCTTCGCCACAAAGTCTGCGTCTCGCGGTGAGGCTCCCCACCCCGACCCTCCCCTCTCTCCGCTTCGCGGGGAGGGGAGGGGGCAGAAGGAAAGTGTAAGCAGAATGACCTTCAAGACCCTCGACGATATCGGCGATGTGCGCGGCAAGCGCGTCCTCGTCCGCGCCGACCTCAACGTGCCGATGCACGACGGCCACGTCGCCGACGACAGCCGCCTGCGCGCCGCAGTGCCGACCATCGCCGAACTCGCCGACGCGGGAGCCGTCGTGATCGTCCTGTCGCACTTCGGGCGCCCGAAGCGCGGCGCCGACCCGTCGCTGTCGCTCGGCCCCGTTGCGCCCGCGCTCGCCGCCGTGCTCGTGCGGCCCGTCGCCTTCGTCGCCGATCAGGACCTCGCGCGCGCTGCCGCCCGGATCGCGGGCCTCGCGCCGGGCAGCGTCGCGGTGCTGGAGAACACGCGCTTCAACCCCGGCGAGGAGGCCAATGACCCGGCGTACGTCGCCGCGTTGGCGGCGCTGGGCGACCTGTACGTCGACGACGCCTTTTCGGCTGCGCACCGCGCGCACGCCTCGACCGAGGGGCTGGCGCATGTCCTGCCCGCGTTTGCGGGGCGCGCGATGCAGGCCGAACTCGACGCGCTCGAGCGCGCGCTGGGCAGGCCCGCGCACCCCGTCGCGGCGGTGGTCGGCGGGGCCAAGGTGTCGTCGAAGCTCGACGTGCTGCGCAACCTCGTCGCCAAGGTCGATCATCTGATCATCGGCGGCGGCATGGCAAACACTTTCCTCGCGGCGCGCGGCGTCGCTGTCGGCACGTCGCTGTGCGAGCACGAGCTGACCGATACCGTGCTCGATATTCTGGCGCGCGCCGAAGCGGCACGCTGCACCGTCCATCTGCCCTACGATGTCGTCGTCGCACCGAAGTTCGAGGCCAATGCGCCGCACCGCACGGTCAATGTCCACGAGGTCGCTGCGAACGAGATGATCCTCGACATCGGCGACGCGGCGGTCGAGGCGCTCGGCGATGTTCTCAAGACCTGCCGCACGCTGGTCTGGAACGGCCCGCTCGGCGCGTTCGAGCTGGTGCCGTTCGACCGGGCTACCGTCGCGCTGGCGAAGATCGCCGCCGCGCTGACACAGGCCGGCAGCCTCGTCTCGGTGGCGGGCGGCGGCGACACCGTCGCGGCGCTCAACCACGCCGGCGTGGCGGACGATTTCACCTACGTGTCGAGCGCGGGCGGCGCGTTCCTCGAATGGATGGAGGGGCAGCCGCTGCCGGGGGTGGAGGCGCTTAGGACGTTAACTCGCCGGCGTTGACACGCGACACCTGCGGCCCTATTTGTTGAACATGTTCAACGCCGCGCAACGAGTCCCTGCTGCCAAGTCGGCCTCGCCCATGCTTGGGTTGCGCCTCGATGTCCAACTTTGTGAACAACTTGCTGCGTTGGCGCGGCAAAGTGGTCGGAGCAAGAGCGATCTCGCGCGCGAGGCCGTCCGCGACTATCTGGTCCGTCACGACCAAGATCTCGAGTTCAAGCGTCAGGTCGCGCTGCTAAATATCTATGGCGACGACGAAACGGCAGCGCGAGGATCGACGAGCGAATGGCTGCGGCTGCTCGACGAGGAAGACGGTGGTTACGATTGGGGTCCCGACGGCCCGCCGCAGTGAAGCGCGGCGAACTCTACACAGTCCGGGAGCGGGGGAGCGTCGCGAGCAAGTCTCGCCCCTGCGTGATCGTTCAGACCGATTTATCGCTGCCCGCACCGCATCATGTTACGATTTGCCCGCTGACCTCGGTACTGCGTGGTTTGCCGCTCATCCGCATCCCGGTCGCGCCCGATGGGATCAACGGTTTGCAAAAGGTCAGCGAGGTCGAAGTTGATTGGATCGATACCGTCGAGGTCGACAAACTCGGTGCGCTGATCGGTCGGCTTGATCCGGCCGTGATGATTCTCGTCGACGACGCGCTTCGCCGCTGGTTGGCGCTCTAAGTCCGTTGCCCGTTCGCCCCCTGCCGATTATCAGCGCCCGAACCTTTGCCCCCGCACGAGACCTATGACCATGACCCCCGCCGTTCGCGCCATTCTCGCCAGCTACGAGTCCGACACCCCCGGTACCAAGGGCAACCT
>CAXTSL010000010.1:1494-4137 GCA_964246975.1 uncultured Sphingomonadaceae bacterium | reverse complement strand
CGCGCATCCTGATGCAGGGCCGGCTCGGCGGCACCGGCAAGCTCGTCATCCTGCCCGTCGACCAGGGCTTCGAGCATGGCCCGGCGCGCAGCTTTGCGCCCAACCCGGCGGGCTACGACCCGCACTACCACTGGCAGCTCGCCATCGACGCTGGCTTGAGCGCCTTCGCGTCGCCGCTCGGCATGATCGAGGCGGGGGCCGATACCTTCGCCGGGCAGATCCCGACGATCCTCAAGCTCAACAGCTCGAACAGCTGGGCGGGCGCGCGCGATCAGGCGATCACCGGCTCGGTCGACGACGCGCTGCGCCTCGGCTGCGCGGCGATCGGCTTCACCGTCTATCCCGGCAGCGAGCATTTCTTCGAGCTGTCCGAAGAGATCGCCGAGCTGTCGGCGGAGGCCAAGGCGGTCGGCATCGCGACGGTGCTGTGGAGCTATCCGCGCGGCGGCGACCTGTCGAAGGACGACGAGCTGGCGGTCGACGTCGGGGCCTATGCCGCGCACATGGCGGCGCTGGCGGGGGCGCACATCATCAAGGTCAAGCTGCCGTCGGACCATGTCGCGCAGAAGGACTGCAAGAAGCCCTATGAGGGCATCGACACGTCGACGCAGGCGGCGCGCGTGCGCCACGTCGTGCAGGCGTGCTTCAACGGGCGCCGCATGGTGGTGTTCTCGGGCGGCGCGGCGAAGGGGGCGGACGCGGTCTATCAGGACGCGCGCGACATCCGCGACGGCGGCGGCAACGGTTCGATCATCGGGCGCAACACCTTCCAGCGCCCGCGCGACGAAGCGCTGGCGATGCTGGCGAAGATTGTCGCGATCTACCGGGGCGAGGAATGACGGGGGATGGCGAGGGCGACGACCTCGTTCCCCTCGACGCAGGCTTCGGCGAGCGTTTCGAGCGACAGCGGCGGCCCGCGTGCCAGCTCTACCTGATCTCGCCGCCCACGCTCCCCGGGGACTTCGCGGACACTTTGGCAGCAGCGCTCGACGCAGGCGCTGTTGCGGCGTTCCAGCTGCGCCTCAAGGGTGTCGACGATGCGGCAGTGCTGGCGGCGGCGGCGCTGCTCCAGCCGGTGTGCGCCGCACGCGACGTGGCGTTCCTGCTCAACGACCGCGCCGAACTTGCGCACGCCTGCGGAGCCGATGGGGTCCACCTCGGACAGAGCGACGGTAGCGTCGCGGCGGCGCGCGCGCTGCTCGGAGCGGACGCACAAATCGGTGTGACCTGCCATGACAGCCGCCACCTCGCGATGGAGGCGGGCGAGGCGGGGGCCGACTATATCGCCTTCGGGGCGTTCCACGAGACGACGACTAAGCCCAGTGACTATCGCCCCGAACCCGCGATTCTGACGTGGTGGACGACGCTCAGCCAGCTGCCGTGCGTCGCCATCGGCGGCATCACGCCCGTAAACGCGCCGCCGCTGATCGCGGCGGGGGCGGACTTTATCGCGGTGGTCAACGCGGTGTGGGGGCACCCGCAAGGCGCGGCGGCGGGGGTGGCGGCGTTTGCGAGCGTGTTGGCGGCGACGCGCTGAGGTGATACGAAGCGACATGGCGCGCATCGTCAATCTCGACATCGAACTGCTTCCCGAGGGCTACTACCTCGGCATGTCGCGTGACGTGCGGGGACTGGTCGTCGAAGAAAAGTCTGTTGCCGAGGTTATCGAAACGGCCCGGCATTTGTCGCGCATCCTGCTCGAATGGCACGAAAAGTTGCCGGTCGATGAGGTCCAGATTATCGAAACGCTGCGCCCGGTTGCGTCGATCGCTGCCGAATAGTGGGGCGGCTTGCCGGGTTCAAGTATCGCGAGGTCATCCGCCGGATGCGGGCGCGCGGCTTCGTCATGTTGCGGCACGGACACGGCAGCCACGAGGTCTGGGCCAACGAGGCGACCGGTGGCAGCTTTACCATTTCGCATCACCCCGGCGATATCAGCGAAGGCACGCTGCGCGGCATCCTCGAACAGGCGGGAATCAAGATTGCCGACTTCTTGGCATGAGGCTTCCTCTGCGCTAGGACGCCCGCCACCCCTTCGCCCGAGACCAACATGAAAATAAACGCCGTCGAAATCCGCCCCGGCAATATCCTCGAATATCAGAACGGCCTGTGGCGCGCGGTCAAGATCCAGCATACCCAGCCCGGCAAGGGCGGCGCGTACATGCAGGTCGAGCTCAAGAACCTGATGGACGGGCGCAAGACCAACGAGCGTTTCCGCTCGGCCGAGACCGTCGAGAAGGTGCGCCTCGACACGCGCGACTTCCAGTTCCTGTTCGCCGAAGGCGACACGCTGACCTTCATGGACAAGCTGAGCTATGACCAGACCTCGCTGCCGCGCGATCTGCTCGGCGAGGCGGCCGATTTCCTCCAGGACGGCATGGACGTCGTCATGGAGACGTATGAGGACAAGCCGATCTCGGTCCAGCTGCCGGGGCAAATCGAGGCGACGATCGCCGAGACCGAGGGCGTCGTAAAGGGGCAGACGGCGTCTTCGAGCTACAAGCCCGCGATCCTCGACAACGGCGTCCGCGTCATGGTCCCACCGCACGTCGCGGCGGGCACGAGGATCGTCGTCGATACCTATGAGCGCGAGTACGTGCGCAGGGCGGACTGAGTTTTTCTCCCCCTCCCCTTGGGGAGGGG
>CAXTSL010000010.1:0-1484 GCA_964246975.1 uncultured Sphingomonadaceae bacterium | reverse complement strand
ACTGCGAAAGCAGGTGAGGCGCGGCACGCGGGAACGAGTGGAGGGGGCCGGGGGGTGGGAGCGAAGCTGCAGGCGAGCGCGTTCCTTTCGTCCCCCGATCCCACCCCCGGGCCGGCGCAAGGGCGCCGTCTCTCGCCCCTCCCCAAGGGGAGGGGGAAGGAACACGACCATGCCCATCAAATCCGGCCTGATCACCGTCATGGAGAAAGCCGCGCGCAAGGCGGCGCCGCGCCTGCGCCGCGACTTCAACGAGACCGAAATGCTGCAGGTTTCGAAGAAGGGCCCCGCCGACTTCGTCAGCAACGCCGACCGTGCCAGCGAGGCGACCTTGCGCGAGGTGCTCGGCCATGCCCGCCCGACGTGGGGTATGCTGCTCGAAGAGGGCGGCGAGGTGGCCGGGAGCGACTCCGACAAGCGCTGGATCGTCGACCCGCTCGACGGCACGACCAACTTCCTCCACGGCATGCCGCACTTCGCCATCTCGATCGCCGCCGAGGAGCGCGGCGAGATCGTCGCGGGGCTCGTCTATCAGCCGCTGACCGACGAGAGCTTCTGGGCCGAAAAGGGCAAGGGCGCGTGGCTGCAGGACCGGCGGCTGCGCGTCTCGGCGCGCCGCGACCTGAGCGACTGCGTGATTGCGACGGGCATGCCCTATCAGGGTCACGGCGACGCGCCCGAGTTCATGAAGGTGCTGGGTGCGGTCATGCCGCAGGTCGCGGGCGTCCGCCGCTTCGGCGCGGCGGCGCTCGACCTCGCGTGGGTCGCGGCGGGACGCTTCGACGGCTTCTGGGAGAGCGGGCTGAGCTATTGGGACGTCGCGGCGGGGATGCTGCTGGTCCGCGAGGCGGGCGGCTTCGTCACCGACTACCGCGGCCAGGACAATGCCGTCGCGCGCGCCGAAATCGTCGCGGGCAACGACCAGATCCAGTCGAAGCTGCACAAGCTGCTGGCGGGGGCGCTGCGCTAGCCTCGGCTCCCTCCCTGCCCGGTGAGCCTTCGCGAACCGAGAGCGGGGAGGGCCGGGGTGGGGTGTCTTGCCGCAAAGTCCGCGTCTCGCGGTAAAACTCCCCACCCCGACCCTCCCCTCTCTCCGCTGCGCGGGGAGGGGAGGGGGAAGACGGAAGACACGCCCAAACCCCCGTCGGCGATCCAACGCCTCGGGAGCTTGCATCTTCGTCCGTCCGTCCCTCGGTAACCCCTCCCCGGCGCTAATCTCGGGCAGGAACCTCGAACACGGATGCGGCAAAACTTGAACGTCGGCATGGGCGGGACGCCGTCGGACGGGCGTCGGGGTACGCGAATAATGGTGCCGCACGGCCGCTTCCCAAGCTGTCACCGTACGACCTTGTCCTCACGGCACGCTAGTTCCCTGCATGCCCATGCCGTCGTCGTCGTCGGCGTCACGGGTTAGCGCACCCTTTACCACCGCTGAGCGCTATCCAAAGGCGTCGCACTCATGGGCGCGATATAACCAATAAGGTTGT
>CAXTSL010000009.1:38211-48776 GCA_964246975.1 uncultured Sphingomonadaceae bacterium | reverse complement strand
GCCTGGTGGTCGAATTCGGTGCGGGCGCCTCCACCCTGGTGCTGGCGCGCGCGCTCGAGCGTAATGGCCGCGGGCGGCTGATCAGCGTCGAGCACAAGCCGGGCTTTGCCGCGCTGGTCCGCGAGCGGCTGGCGGCGCGCGGGCTCGATGCCGAGGTGCGGGTGGCGGCACTGCGGCTGGCGGACGTCGAGCGCGTCGAAGTGCTGCGCGACGGCGCAGCGGCGCAATACGGTTCCGACGCCATCGCCGGGGTGATTAACTTCCAGCTGCGCAAGGCGCGCGAGGGCGCGCGGTTCAGCGCGACCTACGGCGAATACATCACCGACGTGAAGGGCATCAAGGAAGTCACCGGTGTTGCCACCAGCGCGCCCGGCGTGCCCGTCATCGCGCCGGACGGCACGCTGACGCTCGTCAACAACGGCAAGGACCGCCACGCCGAGGATGGCAAGACGCTAACGATCACCGGCAACATCGGTATCCCGCTGTTCAAGGAGGGCTTCGTCAACGTCACCGCCGAATACCGCGACCGCGACCCGACCAACCGCACCGGCTATGACCCGCGCCGCCAGTTCGGCTCGACCGGTGCCTTCGACTCGCGCGAGTTCAGTTTCAATCGCCTGACCCACCGCTACGGCGACGCCGAGACGCGCGACTACAACGTCTTCATCAACGCCGGCACGCCGCTTACCGAGACGCTCGAACTCTATGCGTTCGGCAGCTATGGGCACCGCAACGGCAGCTCGGCGGGCTTCTACCGACTGTCGAACGACGCGCGCAACGTGCTGTCGATCTACCCGAACGGCTTCCTGCCGCTGATCAATTCGAAGCTCAACGACTATTCGATCACCGGCGGGGCGCGCGCCGAGATCGCCGACACCCACGTCGACCTGTCGGTGGCGTATGCCCACAACAGCTTCGACTTCCTGATCTCGAACACGCTCAACGCGTCGCTCGGCGCGGGATCGGGCAATCGCTTCGACGCGGGCGGGCTGCGCTACGGCCAGTTCACCGCCAACCTAGACGCCAACCGCGATTTCGAGATCGGCTTCCTCAAGTCGTTCAACCTCGCCGGCGGCCTCGAATTCCGCAACGAGGACTATACCATCCGCGCCGGCGAGCCCGACAGCTACCGCGCCGGACCGGCGCTCGTCGGTGCCAATAACCCGTCGTCGCCCCCGTCCGGGTTTGCGGCGGGTGCGGCACCCGGCGCACAGGTGTTCCCGGGCTTCCAGCCGACGATCGGCGGCCAGCAGGTGACGGGGCGCAAGCGTCAGCGCAACAACATCTCGGCCTATGTCGAGGCCGACGCCGATGTCAGCGACGCCTTCACCGTCCAGGCGGCGGGCCGCTTCGAGCACTACAGCGACTTCGGCAGCGACGTGAACGGCAAGCTGTCGGCGCGCTACGAGCCCATCCAGGGCTACGCCCTGCGCGGCTCGGTCTCGACGGGCTTCCGCGCCCCGTCGCTGCAGCAGCAGTATTTCGCCGCCGCCGCGACGAACAACGTCAACGGCACGCTCGTCGACGCGGTGACGCTGCCGGTCGACAACCCCGTCGCGCGCGCGTTGGGGTCGTCGCCGCTCAAGGCCGAAACCTCGTTCAGCTATTCGGGCGGCCTCGTCGCCAATCCGCTGCCGGCGCTCAGCCTGACGGTCGACTATTACAACATCAAGATCGACGACCGCATCGTCGTCACCGAGAACCTGACCGCGACGCGCGATGCGCTCGGCAATCCCAGTGGCGCGACGACCAGCGCGGGCTATCAGATCGCGACGATCCTCAACAACGCGGGGTTCCGGACGATTTCGGCGGCGCGCTTCTTCATCAATGGGATCGACACGCGGACGCAGGGCATCGACGCCATCGCGACCTACCGCTTCGACCTCGGCGACCTCGGCAAGCTGCGCGCCACCGCCGGGATCAACTATAACAAGACGCGGATCACCGGGCGCAGTGCGACGCCGGGCGCGGTCAGCCAGGTGCCCGGCCTCGTCCTGTTCGGCCGCCAGGAGTCGCTGCGTATCGAGCAGGGTCAGCCGCGCACCAAGATCAACCTCGGCCTCGACTATGACTATAAGTTCATCGGCGCGACGGCGCGCGGCAACCGTTACGGCAAGGTCGTCGACGGCGGCACCGAGGCGTTCAACGACGTGTATCTCGGTGCCAAGTGGCTCGTCGACCTCGAAGTCCGCGTCAAGCCGGTCGAGTTCCTCGAACTTGCGGTCGGCGCGAACAACGTCTTCGACGAATATCCCGACACGATTCCGACGGGCCGCGCGGTCAATCCGGCGACGGGCAACGCGCAGAATTACGCCGCGACGCGCTATGTCGCGCCGTACAGCAATTTCTCGCCGTTCGGCTTCAACGGCCGCTTCCTTTACGGGCGGGTCAGCGTGACGTTCTAGGCGGCAGGGGGCCGACGGGCAGTGGCGAAGTGGCGGGTTTGCCGCTAGTCACGGCGCGAGTATGTTGTCAGGGGGCGTTCACGGCGTGAAGCTGACCGATGTCGGTCTGTTCAGTCATCTGATCGGCGCGATCGGTTTTGCCGCGCTCGCCATCGAGGTGCTGTGGCGGCGGCGCGCCAGCGAGACCAGCCGCTGGCTCGGCGGCGCGGCGGCGATGACCGCGCTCTGGGCGTTCGGCTTCGTCTTCGTCGCGCGCGAGGGCGCGGCCTATGCCGTCATCCTGTCGCCGCTGGAGACGCTGCGCACCGCGGCGTGGCTGGCCTTCGTCATCTCGCTGCTGCGCGTCTCGTGGCGGCTCGACGACCGGCTGCGCTCGTCGTTCGCGGTCGCTGGCACGATCGGCTTCGTCACGACGCTGCAACTGATGTTCGACCTGCTCGACATGAGTTCGGGGCGCCTCGATGCCGCCGCGCCGTGGTTCGACTCACTGTTCGTCATCCTTCGGCTGACCGTGGCGATCTCGGGCCTCGTCCTGCTGCACAATCTCTACGTCAACGCCGCGCCGACCAGCCGCACCGGCATTCGCCTGCTGTGCATCGGGCTGGCGGGCTTCTTCGGCTATGACCTCAACCTCTACACGCTGCAGTTCCTCCTCGGCGGTCTGTCGGCGGATCTCTACAACATCCGCGGCGCGGTCGACGGCATCGTCGTGCCCCTGTTGCTGCTGTCGACCAGCACCGCGTGGGCGGCGCGGGTGCAGGTTTCGCGCCAGGTCGTCTTCCACACCCTCTCGTTCAGCATCATCGGCGTCTACCTGATCGTCATGGCAGTGACCGCCTATGGCCTGCGCCTCGTCGGCGGCGACTGGGGCCGGCTGCTGCAGATCAGCTTCCTGTTCGGCACCGCGATCCTCGCCGCCGTGGTGATCTTCAGCCCGCGCTTCCGCGCCGCGCTGCGCGTCCAGATCGCCAAGAACTTCTTCGCCTATAAATACGACTACCGCCAGGAGTGGCTGCGCTTCATCGGTACCGTATCGCGCACCTCGGGGGGCCCTTTGTCGGAGCGCGTCATCCAGGCGGTGTGCGAGGTCGTCGACGCGCCTGGCGGGGCGCTGTTCGTCCCGTCCGACGACGGCGGCTTCGACCTCGTCGCGCGCTGGCAGCTTCGCGATTTCGACGGGGTCCGCCTCGATCCCGTCAGCGGCTTCGCGCAGTTTCTCAGCGGTCAGCAACGCGTCGTCGACTTCGACGAGTGGCGCGCGGGCGCGGGCGGCTACGAGGGCATGACCATCCCGGCGTGGGCGGCGAGCGATCGCCGCGTCTGGCTCGCGGCCCCGCTGATCCACCTCGACGCGCTCGCGGGCTTCATCCTGATCGAGCGCACCGTCGCGCCGCGCGAGCTGAACTGGGAGGATTTCGACTTGCTCCGCACCCTCGGGCGGCAGGCGGCGAGCTATATCGCCGAAGCCTCGACGCAGGCGGCGCTCGACGAGGCGGGGGCGTTCGACGAGTTCAACCGCCGCTTCGCCTTCATCATGCACGACATCAAGAACCTCGTCAGCCAGCTCAGCCTCGTGTCGCGCAATGCCCAGCGCCATGCCGACAACCCGGCGTTCCGCGCCGACATGGTGGCGACATTGCAATCGTCGGTGGGCAAGATGAACGACCTGCTGGCGCGGCTCGCACAGCATAACACCGGGCGTCCCGACGCCCCCGAAGCCGTCGATATCGGTAGCCTGCTCGAGCAGATCGTCCAGACCAAGCAACGCGCCCACGCCGCACTCGGCGCAAGCCTGCCGGTCCTGCCGCTCCACGTCGATGCCGATCCGGCGCGCCTCGAACAGCTCTTCACCCACCTTGTCCAGAACGCCATCGACGCCAGCGCCGCCGACGCGCGCATCGACATCGCGGCGGCGGCGGCGGGTGACACCATCCGCGTCACCGTCGCCGATCACGGCTGCGGCATGTCGGCGGCGTTCGTGCGCGGCGAATTGTTCAAGCCGTTCCGCTCGACCAAGCCCGGCGGCTTCGGTATCGGGGCTTACGAAGCGCGCGAGATCGCGCGTTCGCTCGGCGGCCGCCTCGATGTCGTCAGTCGCGAGAGCGAGGGCACTGTGTTCACCGTCACCCTGCCGGCGCTCGTCGCCGTCGCCGAACCGCGTGAAAGGCGGCGCGCATGAGTGCTGCGATGCCGCTCCGCAAGCTGCTCGTCGTCGAGGACGACGAGGGGCTGCAGCGTCAGCTGCGCTGGAGCTATGACGATTACGAGGTCGTCGTCGCGGGCGACCGTGCCGCCGCGCTCGAAGCGATGCGCGCCCACAGCCCGGCGGTGGTGACGCTCGATCTCGGCCTGCCGCCCGACGCCGACGGGGTCAGCGAAGGCTTTGCGACGCTCGACGAAATCCTGCGCGCCGAGCCGGAAACCAAGGTCATCGTCGCGTCGGGCCATGGCGCGCGGGTCAGCGCGGTGCGCGCCATCGCGGCGGGGGCGTTCGATTTCTACGCCAAGCCGGTCGACATCGACGAACTCGGCCTGATCGTCCGCCGCGCCTTCCACGTCCACGACCTCGAGGCCGAGAACCGGCGGCTGGCGGAAATCGCCGGGCCGCAGGACGTGCTCGGCGGCATCATCACCGGCGCGCCCGAAATGCTCAAGGTCGCCCGCATGATCGAGCGCGTCGCGACTGCCGACGTGTCGGTGATGCTGCTCGGCGCGAGCGGCACCGGCAAGGAACTGCTGGCACGCGGCCTGCACAACGCCTCGCTGCGGCGTGGCAAGCCGTTCATCGCGATCAATTGCGCGGCGATCCCCGAGAACCTGCTCGAGTCCGAGCTGTTCGGCTATGAAAAGGGTGCGTTCACCGGCGCGGTCAAGATGACCGAGGGCAAGATCGAACTAGCCGAGGGCGGCACGCTGTTCCTCGACGAGGTCGGCGACATCCCGCTGCCGCTCCAGGTCAAGCTGCTGCGTTTCCTGCAGGAGCGCGTCATCGAGCGCATTGGCGGTCGCAAGCCGATTCCCGTCGATGTGCGCATCGTCTGCGCGACGCACCAGAACCTCGAAGACATGATCGCCTCGCAACGCTTCCGCGAGGACCTCTACTACCGCCTCGCCGAGATCGTCGTGCGCATCCCCAGTCTTGCCGAGCGCGCCGGCGACGCGACGTTGCTCGCGCATCATTTCCTTGCCAAGTTCGGACGCGAACACGGTCGTGTCTTCAAGGGGTTCACCGCCGACGCCAATGCGGCGATCGTGGACTGGCACTGGCCGGGTAACGTCCGCGAGCTGGAAAACCGCCTCAAGCGCGCGGTGATCATGGCCGAGGGCACGCGACTGGGGGCCGCCGACCTCGACCTCGGCGACAAGGGCAACGGGGCGGCGGCGCTCAACCTCAAGACCGCGCGCGAAGCCGCCGACCGGCGGGCGATCCGCCTCGCCATGGCGCGCACCGAGGGGAATTTGTCGCACACCGCGAAGCTGCTCGGGGTCAGCCGCCCGACACTGTACGACTTGCTCAAGCAGTACGGGCTGGAGGCACCAGGGTGACCGCTCCGCCCTGTTCAGGTGGGCGGGGGCGGCGCGCAGCTGCGCTCCTCCCCCTCTTCAGGAGGAGGTGGCGGCGTAGCCGACGGAGGGGGCCTTCGCGCGGGGGAAAACCCCCTCCGTCGCTTCGCGCCACCTCCCCCTGAAGAGGGGGAGGAGCTACTTCGGCAACGCGCGCGCCTTCGCTACCTCGCGCTTGCGCGCCGCCTGCGCCAGCACGCCCGCGACATCGGCCGCGCTGAAATCATGCCCCGACCTCGCCTCGTCCAGCTCGGCCCAGGTCAGCGGCGTCGCCACCCCGGCCCCTTCTCGCGCCCGCACCGACCACGGCAGGACGGCCGTCGCGCCGCGCTGGTTGCGGAGGTAGTCGACGAAGATGCGGCCCTTGCGCTTGGCCTTGCTCATCACCGCGACGAAGGCATCGGGGGCTTCGGCCTCGAGCGCCTCGGCGAACCCCTTCGCCCACGCCTTGACCTCGGGCCACTCGGCGCGCGGCACCAGCGGCGCGACGACATGCACGCCCTTGCCGCCGGTCAGCATCGGCCAGCTGTCGAGACCGCGCGCCTTGAGCCGGTCGCGCACCAGTTGCGCCGCGAGCTTGACCGCGTCGAAGCTGACCGCCTCGTCGGGATCGAGGTCGATGACCAGCCGGTCGGGGCGTTCGAGGTCGTCGACGCGGCTGCCCCAGCCGTGGAACTCGATGGTGCCCATCTGGACGCACGCCAGCAGCCCGGCGGCGTCCTCGACGTAAAGATAGGGTTCGGCCTTGCCATCGCTCTCGGCGATGACGACCGAATGGACGCTGTCGGCGAACATGCCGCTGTCGTGCTTCTGGAAGAAGCATTGCTTGGCGCGCCCCTGCGGGCAGCGCACGAGGCTGATGGCGCGGCGCGCGAGGTCGGGGAGCATCGCGGGCGCCAGCGCCTCGTAATACGCCGCGAGCGCGCCCTTGGTCAGGCCAAGTTCGGGGAAGACGATGCGGTCGGGGGACGAGATGACGACGCCGCTGCTTGCTGCCACCCTCCCCTTCAGGGGAGGGTCCGAGAGACGCGCCCCTTGGCGCGGCCCGGGGGTGGGTTCTTTCTGCACGACGGGTTTCCGAGCCGACCCCACCCTCGGGCCGCCTGACGGCGTCTCTCGGCCCTTCCCTGAAGGGGAGGGCGTAGCAGTAGCCACTTCCCGCACCACCTCCCCCGCCGCCTTGTCCGCGCGCAGCCCCAAAAAACTCGGATGCCGCAGATGCCCGTCCGCCGTGAACTCGGTGAACGCCACCTCGGCAACCAGCTCGGGGCGCACGAAATGCGCCCCGCGCCGGGCCAACGCGGGGAGCTTCCCGGCGAACGGCGACGTATCGGTCGCGAGCGCCTCCAGCCGCGTGGTCAGGTCGGTCAGCGTGCGGTCGTCGAACCCCGTGCCGACGCGCCCGGCGTAGCGCAACGCTCCATCCTCGTGGACGCCGAGCAACAACGACGCGAACCCCCTGCCCTTGTCGGACTCCGACCAGCCCGCGATGACGAACTCCTGCCGCTGCGTGCATTTCGCCTTGACCCAGTTGCCGCTGCGGCCCGAGCGGTAGCGACCGTCGGCGCGCTTGCTGACGACGCCCTCGTAGCCGCCCGCGCACATCGCCGCGAACATCCGCTCGCCGCCGCCGCGCACGTGCTCGGCATAGTGCAGCGGCGCGGGGGCGGCTTCGAGCAACGCCGCGAGCTTCGCCTTGCGCTCGGTCAGCGGGTCGCCGGTCAGGTCGTCGCCGTCGAGGTGGAGCAGGTCGAAGGCGAACGCGAGGATCGGCCCCCCGTCCTTGAGCGCCGCCTGGAGCGCGCCGAAACTCGGGTGTCCCGCCGCATCGAGCGCACAGATTTCACTGTCGATCAGCGCGGTCGCGCACGGCAACGCGGCGGCCGCATCGGCGACGGCACGGAATTTGTCGGTCCAGTCGAGGCCCGAGCGGGTATAAGCGACGCACGCGCCGCCGCCGACGGCAAGGAGTGCGCGGTAGCCGTCGTACTTGGTCTCGTGGAGCCAGTCATTGCCGGTGGGCGGGGTGTCGACGAGGGTGGCGAGTTGGGGGGCGTGGAAGGGGGGCGGTTTCTTCCCCCTCCCCTTCAGGGGAGGGGCGAGAGACGCCGGAGGCGGCTCGGGGGTAGGGTTGGCCACCGCGCGTCCCGCAACCCCACCCCGGGGCTGCCGCTGCGCGTCGTCTCTCCGACCCTCCCCTGAAGGGGAGGGTGCAATTCCCCCCGCAATCTCCGCCATCGTCAGCCCGCTCGCCACCCCAGTATCGAAGTCGAGATCGCCACCCGCGAACGCATCGTCGATCTTGCCGAGCAGCCAGTTCTCTGCCTTGCCCTCGGGCTTGAGACGGATCAGCACCCACTCGCCCTGCATCCGCTCGCCGGTCAGCGTGAAGTGCAGCTTGCCCTTCTTGAGCCCTTCGGCGGGGTCGATTTCGTTCTGCCACGTGCCCCGGTCCCACAGCATCACCGTGCCGCCGCCGTATTCGCCCTTGGGAATCGCCCCCTCGAAGCTCGCATAGCTCAGCGGATGGTCCTCGGTGCGGACGGCGAGTCGCTTCACCGACGGGTCGGCGCTCGGCACCTTGGTCACCGCCCAGCTGAGCAGCACGCCGCCGAGTTCGAGGCGGAAGTCCCAGTGCAGCCGCGACGCCGCGTGTTTTTGCACGATGAAGCTGCTGCCCGCCTTGCGCCCGACCTTGCCCGCCGGTTCGCGCGTTTTGGCGAAGTCGCGCTTGGCGTTGTACGTGTCGAGCGGGGCGGTCATCGCGCGTCGAGCCCCCTCCGGCGCTGCGCGCCACCTCCCCCTGAAGAGGAGGAGGACCGAAGTTCCTCCCCCTTTTCAGGGGGAGGTGGCGGCGTAGCCGACGGAGGGGGACTTGCACTCACGCCCGCTTCCGCGCCGGGGCCTTCGCCGCCGCCGTGCGCCGCGCGGTCGGTCGCGGTGCAACCTTCGGCGGTGCGGGAGCATCGCTGCCGCCACCCTTCTCGATCGACGCCTTCAAGGCCGCCATCAGGTCGATGACGTTCGACGGTTTCGTATCGCCGCTATCGGTCTCGACGACTGCGCCCTTCTTGCCGCGCTTGGCGTCGATCAGCGCGCGCAGCGCGTCGTCATAGCGGTCCTTGAACGCGCCCGGTTCGAACTTCTTCGTGCGCTTGCCGATCAGCGCGGTGGCCAGCTCCATCAATTCCTCGGGCGCGGGCTCGTCGGAGATGGCGCGGAAGAAGCCGCTCGCCTGGTTGACCTCGGCCTCATAGCGCAGCGTCTCGAGGATCATGCCGCGCCCGCATGGCTTGAGACTGACGAGATACTCGTGGCCGCGCATCGCGAGCTGGCCCAGCCCGACCTTCTTCGTCGTCCGCAGCGCGTCGCGGATGACGCGAAACGCCTCCTCGGCCAGCTCATCCTTGGGCACGACGAAATACGGCTTCTCGAAATAGATCGCGTCGATCTCGCTGGCATCGACGAACTGCACGAGTTCGAGCGTCCGCTTGCTCTCGAGCTTGACCCCCTCGATCTCGTCGTCGCTGAGCAGGACATACTGGCCCTTCTCGACCTGATACCCCTTGACGATATCGTCGGGATCGACCGCGCCGAGGCCGGGGACGGTCTTCTCCAGCTTGATACGCTTGCCCGACGGTTCGTGGATCTGGTTGAGCGCGATACCGCCCGCGCTTTTCGTCGCTGAATAGATTTCGACCGGGATCGAAACCAGCGCCAGCCGCAACTGCCCCGACCAATATGCCCGCGCTACCATCCGAATCCAGTCCCTTGCCCGCGAACGCCCGACAACGCGCACGACGGCGCGGTCGTTCCGCCCCCGTCGGGAGACTTGTGCCGGAGGTGGGGAACTGTTTAAATGTATTGCGCGTTCGAACGCGCAATGTCCGGACCTATGGGGGTAAGGACTGCGCCGCAGTTTACAGGCGCGCCGTGAGTGGGGCAAGCATGGCGTTCGGCAGCAGAGGCGGGGCGGACGCTTTGGATCGTGGCTTCGACGACGCATCGCTGGCGGCGGATTTCCGCGCGCTGTTCGCCACCGCGACGATCGGCATCGCGCACGTCGATATCGCGACGCGACGCCTGCTGTCGGTCAACGACGCGGTCTGCACGATGCTGCGTTACGACCGCGCGACATTGCTGACGCTGACTACCGACGACCTGACGCATCCCGACGACACCGAGCGCGCCGCGGCGCTGTATCGCGAGATCGCCACGGCAGGCACGGGCGTCGGCGAGGCGCGACTGCGGCGGGGCGACGGCGGCGAGATCTGGGTCCGCGTCCAGTCGACCCTCGTCACCGATGCCGACGGTGGCGTCAATCGCAGCGTCAGCCTGCTCGTCGATCTCACCGCACGCCACGAGGCCGAACGCCTGATCGTCGAGGAGTCGGAGCGCGCCCATCTCGCGCTTGCTGCGGCGCAGGCAGGCACGTGGGAGTATCGCTACGACCCGCCCGAGATGATCTGGTCGCCCGAGGTCTTCGCGCTTTACGACCGCGATCCCGCGCTCGGCGCGCCGCAGCAGGGCGAGTGGGCGGCGATGGTCCACCCCGACGACGTCGCCGAGGCGCAACGGCTCGGCAAGCTGACCGAG
>CAXTSL010000009.1:1943-38201 GCA_964246975.1 uncultured Sphingomonadaceae bacterium | reverse complement strand
CGGGCCCGAGGTGCTCGACCTGGGGGCCGGTACCGGCAAGCTGACCGAGGCCGCCGACAACTATGCCGGAGCGTTCCGGGTGCGTCGTCGAGAGGGTGGCTGGCGCTGGCTGGCGTCGCGCGCGCGCGTCATCCGCGACGAAGGCGGCAAGCGCGTCCGCATCGTCGGGATCAACATCGACCAGACCGAGCGCCTCGACAACGAAGCCAAGCTGACCGCCGCAGTCGCGCGCTTCCGCGCCGCCATCGACGCGATGGAAGGGGTGTTGTGGACCAACGACGCCGGGGGCCGGTTGTTGGGCGAGCAACCCGGCTGGGCGCGCCTCACCGGCCAGACGCGTGCCGACTACGAGGGCCTCGGCTGGGCCGACGCGGTCCACCCCGACGACGCGCGACCGACGATCGACGCCTGGGACGCGGCCGTGGCGGCGCGGCGACCGTTCGTCTTCGAACACCGTGTCCGTCGCTACGACGGGGCATGGCGGCTGTTCTCGATCCGCGCCGTCCCCACCCTCGACGCGGCAGGCAATGTCGACGAATGGGTCGGCGTCCATACCGACATCACCGATCAGCGCGCGGCCGAGGCGGCGCTGCGCGACCTCAACGCGACGCTCGCGCAGCGGGTCAAGCAGGCGACCGCCGAACGCGACCGGGCGTGGATATATTCGCGCGAAATGATGCTGCTGCTGGGCCACGATGGCATCATCGAAGCGGTCAATCCGGCATGGACCGCCGTCCTCGGCTGGGACCGCGCCGAACTCGTCGGCCAACGCTACACGCAATTCGTCGTCGCCGGGGACCATGACCGCAGCGACGCCGCACTCGCCGAGTCGGCGGGGCGACCGCTCGATAATTTCGTCAACCTTTACCACCACAAGGACGGTTCGACGCGCTGGCTGTCGTGGGTGACGGCACCGGCAGGCGACAGCGTCTATGCCAGCGCGCGCGACATCACCGGCGACATCGTGCGCCAGGCCGAGCTGGCACGCGCCACCGCCGAGCGCGACGCCGCGTGGAACAACGCGCGCGACCTGATGGGCGTGATTGGCGGCGACGGCATCATCCGCGCGGTCAATCCGGCGTGGACGACGACGCTGGGCTGGCAAATCGACGAGGTCGTCGGGCGTCCGCACCTCGAGATGAACCATCCCGACGACGTGCCGTCGAGCGATGCGGTGCTCCGCGATGCGCAGCAGGCGGCGGTGGTGCCCAATTACGAATGCCGCGTCCGTCACAAGGACGGGTCGTTCCGCACGATCTCGTGGCTGCTCGCGTCGCCCGACGGCGAGGCGACCTTCATCAACGGTCGCGACGTCACCGACGAACGCGCGCGCGCCGCCGACCTCGCCGCCGCGCAGGCGCAGATCCACGAGATGCAGAAGCTCGAATCGATCGGCCAGCTGACCGGCGGCGTGGCGCACGACTTCAACAACCTGCTGACGCCGATCATCGGCAGCCTCGACCTGCTCCAGCGGCGCGGCGTCGGCGGCGAGCGCGAGGCGCGGCTGATCGACGGCGCGCTCGCCGCCGCCGACCGCGCCAAGACCCTCGTTCAGCGCCTGCTCGCCTTCGCGCGTCGCCAGCAGCTGCAGACGCGCGCGGTCGATGTCGCGGCGCTTGTCGACGATATGCGCGACCTGCTGGCGCGTTCGATCGGCCCGACGATCGACATCGTCGTCGATGCCCACGACGGCCTGCCGCCCGCGCAGGTCGATCCCGCGCAACTCGAGTTGGCGCTGCTCAACCTCGCGCTCAATGCCCGCGACGCGATGCCCGAAGGCGGCACGCTGACCATCGGCCTCGATGCCGTGATGCCCGATGCCGACACCGGGCTGCCGCAACACCGCTTCGTGCGCCTGTGCGTCACCGATACCGGCGCGGGGATGGACGAGACAACGCTGCGCCGCGCGGTCGAGCCGTTCTTCTCGACCAAGGGCATCGGCAAGGGCACCGGCCTCGGCCTGTCGATGGTCCATGGCCTCGCGGCGCAGTCGGGCGGCAAGCTGGTCATCCACAGCACGCCCGGTGAAGGCACCACTGCGACCCTATGGCTGCCCGAAGCCGACGAAGCGCAACCCGACCACGCACCGCCGGTCGCGAGCGAGGCCGTCGTTCCCACCGCCGAAACCATCCTCGTCGTCGACGACGAGGACATGGTGCGCGCCAGCACCGCCGCGATGCTGACCGATCTCGGCTTCGCGGTGATCGAGGCCGGGTCCGCCGCCGAAGCTCTGGCGCTACTCGAATCGGGCCGCGCGGTCGACGCGCTGGTCACCGACTATCTGATGCCCGAGACCAACGGCGCCGAATTGATCGCCGCCGCGCGACGCTTGCGCCCCGGCCTGCCCGCGATGCTGGTCACGGGCTATGCCGAGACCGACGCGCTCGACCCCGCGCTGGTGCGGTTGGGGAAGCCCTTCCGGCAGGCCGAGCTGGCGAAGGCGGTGGCGGGGGTGCTGGGGTCGGGTTAGAGTGCGGCCTCAATCTCGCTTTTGACCGCCATTCCGGCGAAGGCCGGAACCAAGTTGCATTCCAGTTAGGGAATGTTGAGCTTGTAACGAATTGGGTTCCGGCCTTTGCCGGAGTGACGAACATAAAATGAAAGGCCGCGATGCGCCTCCCCCTTCTCCTCGCCTTCCTACTCGCCACCCCCGCCCTTGCCGCACCCCCCAACGCTTCCGTCACCGACGCCCGCATCGCGCGCCTCCTCGCCGCGACGCCGCTGATCGATGGGCACAACGACTGGGCCGAGCAGCTGCGTCAGGACTATGGCGAGGGCTGGTGGGCGGTCGATCTCGCCGCCGACGCGCGGACCTTCAAGCATCCGCTGCAGACGGATATTCCCCGCCTGCGCGCCGGTGGTCTTGGCGGGCAGTTCTGGTCGGTCTATGTCCCTGCGTCGCTGAGCGGCGCGGCGGCGATCCAGGCGACGCTCGACCAGATCGACATCGTGCGCGGCATCGTCGCCCGCTATCCGGCGACCTTCGAGTTGGCGTCGACCGCCGCCGACGTCCGGCGCATCCACAAGGCGGGGCGGATCGCGTCGCTGATCGGCGTCGAGGGCGGCCACCAGATGGGCGAATCGCTTCCCGCGCTGCGGATGTTCTACGCCCTCGGCGCGCGCTACATGACGCTGACGCATTTCGCCAACAACGCCTGGGCCGACAGCGCCACCGACGCCCCCGCGCACAACGGCCTGACACCGTTCGGCAATGCGGTCGTCGTCGAGATGAACCGTTTGGGGATGCTCGTCGACCTCAGCCACGTCAGCGAGAAGACCATGACCGACGCACTGAGCGTCACCAAGGCTCCGGTGATCTTCTCGCACTCGTCGGCGCGCGCGCTCAACGACCATCCGCGCAACGTCTCCGATGCGGTGCTGCGCCTCCTGCCCGCCAACGGCGGCGTCGTCATGGTCAACTGGGTGCCGAGCTTCGACGATCCCAAGCGCTTTCAGTACGAGCAGGACCTCGCGGGCGCGCAGGGCGCGGCCAAGGTGCGTTACATCGGCCAGCCGGAGCGCATCGACGCGGCGGTCGCGGCGTGGAAAGCGACGCACCCGCGTCCCGTCACGACCGTTGCGATGATCGCCGACCACATCGAGCATGTTGCCAAGGTGGCCGGCCACGCGCATGTCGGTTTCGGAGCGGACCTCGACGGCATCCCCGACACGCCGCAGGGCCTCGACGGCGTGGACACTTACCCCGTGCTGCTTGCCGAACTGGCGCGGCGCGGCTGGAGCGACGCCGATCTCGCGACACTCGCGGGCGGCAATGTGCTCCGCGCGCTGGAGAGGGCCGAAAAGGTCGCGGCGGGGTTGAGGGGCGCGCTGCCGACGACGGCGATCTACGAAGCCGCCAAATAGTCAGCGCCGCCGACCGGATGGTCGGCGGCGCTGCGTTTCGTGACGGAGGCGATCAGGCGGTGACGACGGGCATCCGGCGGCGCATCGCGAAGCCGGTCATCGCGAAGCCCGCGATCATTAACGCCCACGCCGCTGGCTCGGGAACCGCTGCGTCGGTGAAGCTGATCGTGCCGGTGAAGTCGAGGTTGCTCGGGCCACCGGTCAGACCGCCATTGCCGGTATTGATGCCGGCGTTGTTGTTGTTGACGATGACGCTGATCGTGTTGTTGCCGACGACGAACGGTGCCGCGAACGACGCGTTGATCGCGCCGTTGCCGTAGGCGAAATTATACGGCTGCGACGGTCCGCCCGCAGTGAAGAAGAAATTGCCGACGCCGGGTCCGAAGATGCCCGTGCCGACAATCGGCGTGCCATTGACCGTCACCACCGCTGCATCGTCGGCCGTGAAATTGCCGATGTTGAGGAGTGCGTTGGTAAAGCCCGCAGTCAGCACGAAGTTCTGCGTTGTGGAGTAGAACGGCACATCGGGCGCGTTGATCGACTGATCGACGGTGATCGTCACGGCGGCAGCGGGAACGGCGATGACGCCGATGAGCGCTGCGGCTACGATGGTCTTCAGCATGGGAAACTCCTTGAAACAACCCCGCGCCAAACGAAAAGCAAATCGCGTGCCAAATTTGCAAACGTCTGATTACACGATATAAACGCATTCGAAACGGCTTCGAGGTGTAAAAAAAACCGACAGTCGCGGCAACCGTTCCGCGCGGAGAACGATTGTATGAGGCGCTTTTATCGCGACGTCGCGGTGGTCGCCGGACCGGGCGGCAGGGAGGTTGCCCTCGACGACCGGCCCGTCCGCACCCCGGCGCGCGCGCCGCTGCTGCTGCCGACCGCCGCGCTCGCCGACGCCGTTGCCGCTGAGTGGGCGGCGCAGGGCGAGCGCGTCGAGCCGCTGACGATGCCGCTGACCGGGCTGAGCAACGCCGCGATCGACCGCATCGCACCCGACCCTGCGTCCTTCGCGGCGGGCCTCGCGGCATTCGCGGCGCACGACCTGCTGGTCTACCGCGCCGAAGGTCCCGCGCCCCTCGTCGCGCGGCAATCGGCGGTGTGGGACCCGCTGCTGGCGTGGGCGACGGCGCGCTACGACGTGGCGTTCACGCTGGCGACGGGCATTGCGCCGGTCGATCAGCCGCCCGCGACGCTGGCGCGTCTCGGCGCGGCGTTCGCGGCACTCGACGAATTTCGCCTTGCCGCGCTCAACCAGATCGTGACGATCGGTGGGTCGGCGGTGCTGGGCCTCGCGGTCGCGGAGGGGCGGCTCGATGCCGCTGGCGTCTGGGCGGCGGGCCAGCTCGACGAGTTGTGGCAGGCCGAACAATGGGGCAGCGACCCGCTGGCGGAGGCGGGGCACAACGACAAGCGTGCCGCGCTGGAGGCGGCGACGCGGCTGCTGGCGCTGCTTTAGGCGGCGCGGCGAACGAACCAGCGCGCCATCACCAAGCCCCCGGCGGACAGGATGATGAAGTCGCACACCGTCTTGTAGAGCGGATTGCGCCAGTCGGCATGGTACCAGATCGGGTCGGCGATATGGATGTAGACGACCGCGATCGCCGCCATCCCGCAGACGACGCGCGCGCGCGCCGCAAAGCTCGCCATGCCCAGCCCCGTCAGCAGCCAGCCGATCATCGCCGCGACGACGGCGAACTGCACATAGCCCGCGATGAACACGGTCGGGTCGACCGCCGGGTATCCCGAGGCGTTGTAGAAGACCTGCGCCACCGGCCCCTTCTCGAACGCCCCCATCATCGCGGGCGTCTCGCCGACGGGAATATAATAGGCTCCGCTGCCGGGCAGCGCCTTCAACGCCGCCTGCACCGCGAGCTGCGTCGCTTCGGGTGCGTGCGACCAGCCGACATCGAACAACAGGCCGTAGAGCACGAATCCCAAAAGCCACATCGCCGCGCCCGCCGCGAGCGCCCCGATTGCCAACCGTCCCATCGCCGTTCCCCCAATCTCCCTGCGCCAGTCTGCCCCACGCGTGACTTTGCCGCCAGCCCCCTGCTAGACCGCGCACACCAACGGGAGGCGGCATGCAGACGACGCTTATCGAACTCGAACGGCGGCGCGAGGCGGCGCGGATGGGCGGCGGGCCGGCGCGCATCGACGCGCAGCACCGCAAGGGTCGCCTGACCGCGCGCGAGCGCCTCGACGTGCTGCTCGATCCGCACAGCTTCGAGGAACTCGACATGTACGTCGAGCACAACTGCGTCGACTTCGGCATGGAGAGCCAGAAGGTGCCCGGCGACGGAGTCGTCACCGGCAGCGGCACGATCAACGGTCGGCTGGTCTTCGTCTTCAGCCAGGATTTCACCGTCTTCGGCGGCAGCCTGAGCGAACGTCACGCGCAAAAGATCTGCAAGATCATGGATATGGCGATGAAGGTCGGCGCGCCCGTGATCGGCCTCAACGACAGCGGCGGGGCGCGCATCCAGGAAGGCGTCGCGTCGCTCGGCGGCTATGCCGAAGTCTTCCAGCGCAACGTGCTGGCGAGCGGCGTGGTGCCGCAGCTCAGCCTGATCATGGGCCCGTGCGCGGGCGGCGCGGTCTACTCGCCGGCGATGACCGACTTCATCTTCATGGTGAAGGACTCGAGCTATATGTTCGTCACCGGCCCCGAGGTGGTCAAGACCGTCACCAACGAAGTCGTGACGCAGGAGGAGCTGGGTGGCGCGCTGACCCATTCGACCAAATCGGGAGTCGCCGACCTGGCGTGCGAGGACGACATCGACGCGCTGCTGCGGACGCGCATTTTCTTCGACTTTCTGCCCCTCAACAACCGCGACGGCGTGCCCTTCCGTCCCTCCGCCGACGACGGCGCACGCCTCGAGCCGAGCCTCGACAGCCTCGTCCCCGCGAGCGCCAACCAGCCCTACGACATGCACGAACTGATCCGGAAGGTCGCCGACGAAGGTGCGTTCTTCGAGATCCAGCCCGGCCACGCCGCCAACATCATCATTGGTTTCGGCCGCATCGAGGGGCATAGCGTCGGTTTCGTCGCCAACCAGCCGATGGTGCTCGCGGGCGTCCTCGACATCGCCAGCGCCAAGAAGGCGGCGCGTTTCGTGCGCTTTTGCGATGCTTTCGGCATTCCCATCGTGACGTTTGTCGACGTTCCAGGCTTTTTGCCCGGCGTCGCGCAGGAATTGGGCGGCATCATCAAGCACGGGGCCAAGCTGCTCTTCGCCTATGCGGAGGCGACCGTCCCCAAGATCACCGTCATCACGCGCAAGGCCTATGGCGGGGCCTACGACGTGATGGCGTCGAAGCACCTGCGCGGCGACCTCAATTACGCGTGGCCGACCGCCGAGATCGCGGTGATGGGGGCCAAGGGCGCGGTCGAGATCATCTTCCGGGGCAAGTCGGCGGCCGAGATCGCCGAACGCACCGCCGAATACGAGGCGCGCTTCGCCAACCCGTTCGTCGCCGCAAGCATGGGCTTCATCGACGAGGTCATCATGCCGCACTCGACGAGACGGCGGATCGCGGTGGGTTTGCGCAAGCTGCGGACGAAACGGCTCGAGAATCCGTGGAAGAAGCACGATAATATTCCGCTATAACTTCCCCCTCCCCTCCCGGTGAGCCCTTGCGAACCGAGAGAGGGGAGGGTTGGGGTGGGGTGCTTCGCCACAAAGTCTGCGTCGCGTGGCGAGACACCCCACCCCGACCCTCCCCTCTCTCCGCTACGCGGGGAGGGGAGGGAGCAGCAGAAATCTTGCGCGCGCCACGTTCGTCCGGCATGTCTCCCCGCACCATGAGCCGCCCTTCCCCCTGGACCCCCGACAGCTGGCGCGCGCACGAGGCCCGACAGTTGCCGACCTATGCCGACGCCGCGCTACTGGCGCGCACCGAGGCCGAGCTGCACGGCTACCCGCCGCTGGTCTTCGCGGGCGAGGCGCGCGATCTCACTGCGGCGCTCGCCGATGTCGCTGCGGGCAAGGCTTTCCTGCTCCAAGGCGGCGACTGCGCCGAGAGTTTCGCCGAATTCCATCCCAACAACATCCGCGACACCTTCCGCGTCATCCTCCAGATGGCGGTCGTGCTGACCTTCGCGTCGAAGCTGCCGGTCGTGAAGGTCGGGCGCATGGCGGGGCAGTTCGCCAAGCCGCGCTCGGGCGATTTCGAGGTGCAGGACGGCGTGAGCCTGCCGAGCTACCGCGGCGACAACGTCAACGATATCGCCTTCACGGCGCAAGCGCGCGAGCCCGACCCCGCCAAGATGCTGCGCGGCTACATGCAGTCGGCGGCGACGCTCAACCTGCTGCGCGCCTTTGCCAGCGGCGGCTATGCCAACCTCCATCAGGTCCACAAATGGAACCTCGACTTCACCGGGCGGTCGTTGTGGTCGGCGCAGTATCAGGAGGTCGCCGACCGTATCGGCGAGGCGCTCGACTTCATGGCCGCCTGCGGCATCTCGCCCGAGACCGTGCCGCAGTTGAAGGGCACGAGCTTCTTCACCAGCCACGAGGCGCTGCTGCTCGGCTATGAGCAGGCGATGACGCGGCAGGACAGCCTTACGGGCGACTGGTACGACACCTCGGCGCACATGCTGTGGATCGGCGACCGGACGCGCTTCGCCGGCAGCGCGCACGTCGAGTTCCTGCGCGGCGTCGGCAATCCTTTAGGCTTGAAATGCGGCCCGAGCCTCGAGCCCGACGACCTGCTGCGCCTGATCGACACGCTCAACCCCGGCAATGTGCCCGGCCGCCTGACGCTGATCGCGCGCTTCGGCCACGCGCACGTAGAGGCCACCCTGCCCCGCCTGATCCGTGCCGTCCTGCGCGAAGGCCGTCACGTCGTCTGGTCGTGCGACCCGATGCACGGCAACACCGTCAAGGCCCCGAGCGGCTACAAGACGCGCCCCTTCGACCGCATCCTAGCGGAAGTCCGCGGCTTCTTCGCCGTCCACCGCGCCGAGGGCAGCGTGCCCGGAGGCATCCATGTCGAGATGACCGGCCAGAACGTCACCGAATGCACCGGCGGCGCCATCGCCGTCACCGACGCCAGCCTGGCCGACCGCTACCACACCCACTGCGACCCCCGCCTCAACGCCAGCCAGAGCCTCGAATTGGCGTTCCTGCTGGCGGACGCGCTGAAGGATGCGCGGGTGGGGGTTGCGGGCGTGGGGGTGGCGGCCTGAACAGAGGGCGAGGTTTCAGCGTGAAGTGCAGCTTGCCCGCTTCGTCGGCGCAATCGTACTTCAGCTTGGGGTCGGCGCAAAAATCAGGCCATTGCTTGCGCACGATCCACCAGCGAACCAGCCCCAGATCGGCCATCTTGCGGAAGAATGCAGGCTCGGCGCGCAATCCCGCCGCATCGGGCCAGAAGAGCGTCGACCACTGAACAAGTGCGTTTTTGACCGGCGCGCGTGTCAGCCAAGCCAGCGCGGCCTGCCGATTGCCGGTACGTTCGTGCAGGCGAGCCAGTCGATACGCCGCTGTCGGATCGTTCGAGAAATCGCGCTCGGACTTTATGATCAAGGCAAGATCGGCAGCGCGGCGCGCGCCATCATTCTGCTCGATCCAACCTCGCACAGCGACAACCTGCGGGTGCCCGGTCCATAACCGCTCGTTTTCGGCCTGCAGCTGCAGTGCCTCCACCGTGCGCCCTGCTGCAGCCAAGCGGCGCACCGCCACGTCGCGTCCGCCGAATGATCCGGGATCGTTGCGCAGCGCACTGATGGAGTCGGCGACACTGGCCCGCACATAACCGAGGTTGAACAGGATTATGCTGCGGCTGGTCAAAAGCCAGGGGTTGTCCGGATGCATGCGCAGGGCTTGATCGATGATCGGCAGCGCCTCCGGGCTCGTCGGCCCGCCAACGCTCGCCGCCGCCTTGGCCAGCCAAGTGTTCGTCCCGCCCGGCGCAATTGTCGCTGCCATCCGGCTGTTTGCAATCGCCTGTGCCCGGACGGCATCGTTGCCTTGGCCGACCATCTCCCCCTCGATCATGGCCAGCAGTGCCCATCCCAGGCTGAGATCGGGATGCGCGATGGTGAGTCGCCGCGCCCGCGTCTCGGCCGCTGTGAAGTCGTTCGCCTCGAAGCTTTCGCAAATCGCCATCAGCTGCTCGAGATCGGCCGGCTGCACCTTCGCCCGTTCCGCTTCCAGCCCGCCGAAGCTGCAACGCAGCACGTCGACAAGGTTCGCCGCAATCTGTTCGCGCAATGCCGAGAGTGCCGGACCGGCTTGTTCGAAACGGCGCGACCAGATGACCTGCCCCCGGGGCGCAGCGATCAAGCGGGCATTCGCGATCATCTTGCCGTGGGCACCTTCGATCTCGGTACGGATCGTATATTGGGTATCGGGCGTGGCGTCCGGCTCGCTTTCGAAGACGGCCAAATCCGGGCTTGCATGGGCAAAGCGGGCGAGGTCGGCGTTCAGGCTGCGCGCAAATTGAAGCGTTTCACGATTGGCACCCAATGCGGCGACGGCCCCGATGCTGACCGGCGCATCACCCGCCGGTGAGCCGGGTCCGCGCCCCAAGGCGAGCCATGCGCCCCAGGCCAGCAAAGCGACAAGTGCCGCGATGACAATCGGCTTGCCCGTCGTGCGTGTGCCTGGCCTGGGCGTCGATACTTCGACTTCCGCCCCGCTGGCGAGGCCGCTCGATTCGACGGGATCGACGGCATCGTCCCGGTCGCCCGCCAGCCATGCCTCGAGTTCCGACCGCAGCGCATAGACCGTGCCCGTCCGACCGCCCGGGACGCGGTGGACCGGCATGCCGCGTGCGTTCGCCCAACGGATTGCGGTCGTCCGTTCGCGCCCAAGATGGTTGGCGATCGCCTTCCAGCCATCGAGGCGCTGGTCGTCCGGAATGACTGGCACTCCTTCGGCTACGAATTCCAGCAAGTTGCAACGTTTTGCAACGCGACGCGAGCGGCATTTTCAAGAAAGGTTCGGCAGGGCGGGCTTGGCATTCGACCGACGGAGGACGAGGACATGCACATCGACAATCGGAGCGGGCTGAGCCGCCTGGCGCTCGCTGGCGCGCTCACGACGATAGCAATCGGTGCCACGCCGGCGTCGGCGTTGATCACCGCGGCGAGCGACCCCATCCTCTATTGGAACGACGTCGCGCTGGCGAATGTCGTCACCAATGCACCGGCGCAGACGCGCATCTTCGCGATGGCCAACATCGCCATGCATGACGCCGTCAATGCCACGCTTGGCGGCCCTAACCGGGGTTATCTTTCCGGCGTCAGCAATCCCGGTGGCGACAGCCGTGCGGCGGCGGCGCAAGCGGCGCATGACGTTCTCGTCGCGCTGGATTTCGCGCATGCGGCAAACTACGACACCGCGTTGAACAATAGTCTTGCACTGATCGCCGACGGCGCTGCCAAGGCAAACGGCATTCTGACCGGCCAGGCCTATGCCACAGCGATCGGCGCGAACCGCGCGGGCGACGGCTCGGCGGCCAGCGTCACCTACACCACCACCGGGATGCCGGGCGACTGGCGACCCACGACGCCGGGCTTCGGCGCACCCGCCGTGCCGCAGTGGGGCGGGGTCAAGACGTTCGTCCTGACCGCCGCCGATGCTGCTGCGGTTCATCCCGGCCCGCCGCCCAAGCTGACCGATGACGCCTATACGACTGCGTATAACGAGGTCAGGGATACCGTCACGGCGCTCAAGGGTGCCACGTTGACGCCGCAGCAGCAGGACCAGCGAAACAGCGCGTTCTTCTGGGACGTCGCCAACGGCGGAACCTGGCTGCGCGTCGGACTGACGATCGCCGAGGACAAGGCGTTCGACACGCTGCACTTCGCCAGCGCCTTTGCGACCCTGTCGGCCGGGCTTGCCGATGCGGCGATCGAGGGATTTGCTGCGAAATACGAATATCGCCTGTGGCGACCGGTGACGGCGATCCAGCTCGGCGACAGTGATACGAACGACGCGACGGCGGGCGATCCGACCTGGACGCCGTTGTTCGCTACCCCCGCGCACCCCTCGTATATTTCGACCCATTCGGACTTGTCGGCGGCTGGGGCCTCGATCCTCACCGCTTTCTTCGGCGACGACGAGGCCTTCAGCTTTTCGATCGCGGGCGAGACGCGCAGCTTCGCCAGCTTGAGCGCGGCCGAACTCGATGCCGCGAACAGCCGACTGTGGGGCGGCATCCACTTCCGCTTCGACAATGAGGCGGGCCTCTTGCTGGGTCGCGGGGTCGGCGCGCGCGTGCTGGCCGGGGGTGCGTTCCAGGCGGTGCCCGAACCGTCGAGCTGGGCCATGATGATCGCGGGCTTTGCGGTTGTCGGCGTAGGGTTCAGGACGCGGCGGCGCGAAGCGACCTGCCCAGCTTGACGAATCCCCCCGCCCCGCGTAACCGCCCATCTCCGCTCAACGGCCCCTTCGTCTAGCGGTTAGGACGCGGCCCTCTCACGGCTGAAGCACGAGTTCGATTCTCGTAGGGGTCACCAGCGCTCCGCCGCCTAATGCGGATGGCCCTCAATTAAAATCGTGCGTCATCCCGGCGAACGCCGGGACCCATCTCCTGAACTCGGGTGACGGGTCCCGGCTTTCGCCGGGATGACGGGTGGGTTGGGGCGCCCCTCCCAGGCCGCCCTAACCCCCGTTGACGATTCCCGTCGCCGCCTCCAGCCGCGCGCTGTACCGGTCGAGCGCGCTCGCCGTGTAGCCCGCATAGGCGTCGGCGTCGGCGAAGCGGCGTTCCTCGATGGCTTCGCGCACCCCCGGCAGGGTCTTGGCACCGTAGCCGGTGAAGCGACCGGGCGCATAGACGAGGTTCTGGTACCACGACCGCCCCGGCAGGCCGCGCGGGTCGAGGAGGAGCTGGTCGATGTCGCGCAGCGCGGCGTTGAGGCGCGTGCGCGCGGCGGGCGCGAGGGTTGCGCCCTTGGCGGCATAGGCGGCGTCGTAGGCCCTTGCGGACGCGCTGAGCCGAGCCACAGCCCCTTCGAGCTTCGCCAGCTCGAAGAACGGCGTCGCGGCGTCGGTGGCGGGGGCTCCGACGGGGTTGTGCGGGTCGCTGGCGAGCCCGAAGGCCTTGGCGTCGATGAGTTTGGCGCGCTTGGCGTCCTGCGCGCGTCGGTCCTCGGCGAGCTTCTTCACCTCGCTCAGGTAGCGCGCGACGGTGTCGGCGAAGTCGCCGAAGCGCACCGGCGGGGTGTCGGCGTCGGCGATGCGCAGCACCAGCCGCCCGACGGTCTTCGACAGCGTCACGCCGTACGCGAGGCCGGGGTCGTCGAACTTGGTGAAATGGTCGAAGCTGTCATAGGCCGAGTGGTAGACGCCGCCGCTCTCGTCCTCGCCGCCATAGCCGATGTTGAGCGAGGCGATGCCGAGATGCTGGAGGAACGACGAATAATCCGACCCCGAGCCGAGCGGGCCGATTGGCACGTCGTCGCCCTTCTCCGCCGCGGCGAGCGCCGTATCGTCGGTGCGGCCTTGCCGGTCGTAGGCGTTCGCCATGATGCTGCCGCGCAGGCGTTTGGCGACGCTGACGCCGGTTTGCGGGTCGGGGACGTCGGCGGCGACGGCGTTGACGAGGTGCTGCCAGCTGTGGCTGCCCTGCGCGCTCAGGAAGCCGCGGCCGTTGCCGTCGGTGTTGATGTAGATCACCGCCTTGGCCTTGAGTGCGGCGGCGTGCGTCTCGGCCCATTCGGTCGAGCCGAGCAACATCGGCTCCTCGCCGTCCCAGCTCGTGTAGACGATCGTCCGCGCCGGCCGCCAGCCCGACTTTGCCAAAGCGCCGAGCGCCTTGGCCTCGGCCAGCATCGCGACGTTGCCCGACAGCGGATCGGCGGCACCGAACACCCAGCCGTCGTGGTGGTTGCCGCGCACCACCCACTCGTCGGGGAACCGGCTGCCTTTGAGCGTCGCGATAACATCGTAGAGCGGGCGGAGCTGCCAGTCCGACTTGACCGCCAAATGCACCATCGTCTTGCCGTCGCCGCCGATGTGGTACGCGAGCGGGAGGTTGCCGTGCCACGTGTCGGGCGACAACGGACCGCCCAGCGCCGACAGGATCTGCGTCGCGTCGGCGTACGACATCGGCAGCACGGGGATTTTGAGGATCGTCGGTGCGTCGGCGCGCGCGAGGCGCTTCGCCCCTGGCACCGCGCCAATGCCGGGTGTCAGCGGGTCGCCGGGAAAGGTCGGCATGTCGGCGACCGAACCACGCTGCACCGATTGCGGCGGACGCGCGCCGCCCTTGGGGTAGGGATCGCCTTGGTTATAGCCGTCGTCGGCGGGGTCGGAGTAGATGATGCACCCGACCGCGCCATGCTCCTGCGCGAGCTTGGGCTTGAGGCCGCGCCAGCCGCCGCCGTAGCGCGTGAGGGCGATCTTGCCCTTGACCGAGATGCCGCGCCGGTCGAGCGCGAGATAATCGGTCGGCAGGCCGTAATTGACGTAGACCACGTCGGCGGTGACGTCGCCGTCGCCCTGGAAAGCGACATAGGGCGGCAGCGCCTTGCTGAGGTCGGCCGAGGTCGCGTCGCCCGCGACGGGCGGCTCCTGCCCGCCCAGCACGACGCGCTGCGGCGTGACGAGCTCGACCGTCGTGCTGATCGGCAGCGGGTAGAGAACGTCGAACTGCTCGATCTTGGCGTCCCAGCCCCATGATCTGAACTTTGCCAGCGTTGCCTCGGCATTGGCCTTGTCGTGCGGCGAACTGACGTGGTTGGGGGCGGACGACATGTCCTTGAGCCACTGGGTCTGGTCGGCGGCGCTGACGCTGGCGTCGAAGGCGGCTTCGCGCGCGGCCTGGGTGGCGGGCGGCGCGGCAGGTGCAGTGGCGGGCGCGACGACGGCGATCAGGCTCGATGCGCCGAGAAGTGCGCGACGGACGAATGGCATGGATGTTGACCCCCGGATGTCTGAGGTCGCCACGCTCCGGCATCGCGGCGCGAAGTGCAAGCGCGGGCACAAAAAAAGCGCGCCCGGAGCGCGCTTTTTCTGGTGCCCACCCGACCCGGAGGTCGGGGCTATATCAGGCGGCGACCGAGCGCACGCGGCGGCGCGTCTGCAGGCCGACCATCGCGAAGCCGACGATCATCAGGCCCCACACCGCCGGCTCGGGAACCGAGGTGACGATCGGCGCCGGGTCGGTCGAGAAGGTGCCGCTGGCAACGGCGCGGAAGGTGCGCAGCGCAGCAGTCGGCGTCGTATTGGTGGGCACGGCGTTGAGCACGCCCGTCACTGCCGACAGGCTGATCGCGAAATCGCTGTCGTTGACGTTCGCGAAGCTGAGGAAGTCCGACGTGTAGGTCAGCGTATCGCCGACCGCCGTGCTGCCGTTGAACGAGGCCGAGGTGCTGCCGCGCGCACCCGTCAGCGAAGTGCCGCCGAAGGTTCCGGTCAGCAGGTTCGAACCCGCCGCGAAAGTGTTGGTGCCGACGACGAGCGGCGCGATCGTCCTGAACGAGAACGATCCGCCGATGCCGACCTGACCGATCTGGCCGAAGCCAACTTGCGCGGGCGTGTTGGTAACGCCCGAATTGAGCCGGAACTCGGCTGTGACGCCCGTCGTGAAGGTCGAAAGCAGCGGCAGCAGGAACGAGAACGACACGAGACGCGGCGCGAATGCCGTCGTGTTCGCGGTCGCCGTCGACACGAAGGTCGCGCTGGTCCCCTGCTGGTTCACGTTGTTGCTGTTTTCCCAATAGACATTGGTGCTCTGGCCGATCGGCGAGAACGACGCGAACGTCGTGATGACCGCGTTGGCGGGGCTGGCGGCGGTGAACAGCGCAGCGGCGGCGAGCGTCGCGGTGCCATACTTCTTGATCATCGTCGTCTCCAATACTCTGCGGCTAACCAGCCGGGCGTCACCCTCCCCCACCGGAGGCTCTGCCTGCTGCTTTGCAATATCCGTGCCATCTGTCCCACGAGGTGTAATGCGCTGTTTTTGCTCCGTTAACAGAACGTAAACGGGGTTCAGGTGTAAACTACACCGACACCGCGACAGTTGCCCGACGCGTCAACCGCGGCTTGAGCGCCAGCGCCGGGCTTTCGATGAGATGCCACGACAGCGCCGCCATCGGCAGGGTCAGCGCGAGGCCGACCGCGAGGTTGGCGAGCGGCGTCGTCGCCCAGCCGAGCGCAATCGCCAGCTGCTGCAACGGGAACGCGTAGATGTAGATGCCGTAGCTATAGTCGGGCAGGCGCGCGCTCGCACGCTTGAGCGCCGGCGGCACGGCGAAGGCGACAACGAGAGTCAGATACGCGAACCCGAGCTGCATCGCGACCATCGCGGGCAGGCTGGCTGGCACGGCCTGCGCCACCGCCAGCGCCGCAGCGGTGCCCGCCAACGCGAGCGGCCACGACAGCCGCAGGCGGTCGCGCCACTGGTAGGCGACGACACCGAGAAAAAACGACAAGGCCAGGCGGCGCGGTTCGGCGAGCGCGGGAATGGCCTCGATCGGAACCGCTAGATGCACGACGGTCGCAACGGCGAAAGCCAGCGTCAGCAAACGCCGCGCGCGCAGGACCGCGACCGCGCCGAGCACGCCGAGCGCGATATAGCAGCGCACCTCCTGCGGGATCGTCCACAGCGAGCCGTTGACGCCGGGCACGGGGACGTCGCGGAACATCCCCGGCAGCTGGTATTCGCCCGGCAGCGTCAGGGCGTTACGCAATAGATAGCGGATGGTCAGCGGGTCGGAAAGATAGGCCCCCAGGCTGGTGGTCCCGAAGATCGCCCAGAGACCGACGACGACGACGATCAGCATGACCCAGAGGCCGGGCAACAGCCGCAGGGCGCGCGCCAGCACGAAGTCGCGCACGCCGCGCTTGACGAGGCTCCCGGTGACCAGAAAGCCGCTGAGCGAGAAGAACAGGCTGACCGCGAGCCAACTGACCGGCACCGTCAGTACCGCGACGGTCGGGTCGAGGCCGGTCCGGTACTGCGTCAGGTCCCAGGCGTGCGACACCATCACCGACGACGCGAGCAGCCAGCGCAGCGCGGTGAAGATGTTACCGTCGTGACGCAGATCGTCGCCGCCGAGCGTCCGTCCCGGCCAGCGCATCAAAAGGCGTTCCGGGGCGTCACCAGCGCGACGATCGTGCGCAGCATGATGTAGAGATCGAACCAGATCGACCAGTTCTCGATATAGTAGAGGTCATGCTCGAAGCGCTTGACGAGCTTGTCCTCGGTGTCGGTTTCGCCGCGCCAGCCACAGACCTGCGCCCAGCCGGTAATGCCCGGCTTGACCTTGTGGCGTGCCGCATAGGACGACACGACATCGGAAAACAGCTTGCCCCCGGCGCGCGTCGAGGCGGCATGCGGGCGCGGCCCGACCAGCGACATGTTGCCCTGCAGAACGTTGATCAACTGCGGCAATTCGTCGAAGCTCAAGGCCCGGATGACCCGTCCGACGCGGGTAACGCGCGGGTCGCCGCGGCTGGCCTGGCGGATGTTCTCGACCTCGGACCGGTCGTGGTACATCGAGCGAAACTTATAGACGAAGAACGGCCGGTTGTTGAACCCTTCGCGCGGTTGGCGGAACAGGATCGGCCCCTTGCTGTCGATGCGGATGGCGATCGCGATCAGCACGAGCAGCGGCGTCACGATCAGCAGCGCCAGCGCCCCCAGGACGCGGTCCTCGACGATCTTCGCCCACGCGTCGATGCCCGAGATGGGCCGCTCGAACAGCGTCATAACCGGCATCTCGCCGAGCAGGACGACGGGCCGCGAGGCGAACACGAAGCTGGCGAGATCGGGTGCCAGGCGGATGCGTACCGGGGTCAACGCCAGCGTCGAGACGACCTCCTGCAGCCGCAACTCCGCCGACCACGGCAGCGCGACGATGACCTGGTCGACGCGCCCGTCGCGGATCGTCGCGACCAGCGCCTCGAGGTTGCCGAGGACGGGCAGGCCGGCGGTCGACTTGGCGACGCGCCCGTCACGCCGGTCGTCGAAGAAGCCGAGCAGCGCGATGGTCAGCTTGTCGTGGGTCTGGATGTAATTGGCGAGGCGCACGCCCTGCGGCCCCGCCCCGAAGATAACCACGCGCTGATCGAAAGTGCCCTGGCGCTTGAGGCGGCGCACCCAGATCGTCATCGCGACGCGCGACGCCAGCAGCATCAGCCCGCCACCGACGAACCAGCCGAGCGTCCACGCCCGCGACACGTCGTCGGAGACCTTGAGCAGGAAGCCGAGCGTCAGCATGAACAACAAGGTCGCGACCCACGCCGTCGCGACGCGCTGCCACGCTTGGCGGAGCGAGAATTGCGCGTCGATGTCGTAGCAGCCGATGGTCTCCGCGAGCACCGCGAACGTCACCGAGGCGAGCGCGACGATGCGGTGATACGTCGCGATGTCGCCGCTCCCGAAGGTCGGTTCGAAATAATTGCTCGTGACGAGCCCGGTGGTCAGCACGACGCCGAACTCGATCGCACGCACGGTCCACACGACGACATCGAGCGGCAGGCCGGTACGACCGCGACTTGTCTCGGCAGGCACGCTGGCCGCCTCGGGGGGCTTGGGACTCATATCGTTCATCGCGAGGCCTGACGGAGTCCCACACCGCGCGCGCCCGCCACCACTACGCTCACCGAACCCGTCCCCCGACTGGTCGCGCGACGACAGTAGCCCTGCGCGCGCAAGCTGGTATAGGAGGACCGCGGCTTGGGGCAACGGAGAAATCGCGAATGCAGACGGTGTACGACTGGGCGACGATGGTGGTGTTCGCCGGGCTTGTCGTGCTCTTCCTGCAGCGCTCGCAGGGCGAGGCGCGCGACAAGCTGTGGCAGTATCTCGTTGCTGCGGTCGGCTGTGCGGTGACCAACTACCTCGGCAACGAGGGTGTCCGTCTGAGCGACACGAACTATCATCTGGGCGCGGTGGCGCTCGGCGTCGCGACGCTGGCGTTCATCTTCGTCGTGCTCAAGCCATTCGAGGGTGTTGGCACGCGCTGACGCGCGCTTAGCGGTATCGGCACGCGCTGACGCGCGTTCGGGACGCATCAGCCGCGCCGTGTCGCGGCGCTGAGCGTCGGTCCGATGAGGACGGCGCGGTCGGCGGGCGCAATCGCTGCCACCATCGCCGCGCCAAAAGCGCGCAGCGCGGCGAAGGTCGCGGGCGTCGGCTCGCCGACCGTCGACATGCGGACGAGGATGCCGTCGGGGACGATCCCCGCCAGCTGCTGATCGAGCTTCATCCAGCGCTGCTCCTGCCCGGTCGTCGGCAGGCTGTCGCCGATCCGCGTCCAGTAAACGATGGGCTCGACGCGCCCCTCCGCCGTCGCGGTGAGTTCACGCACCGGCAGTGCGCCCCCGGGCAGCGCGACGCTGGAAATCGCCGATGTCGAAATCTGGAAACCGACGGCGGCATAGCAGGTCTCGGGTCGATGCAGCTGCAGCGCGTCGTTCTGCGTCTGGCCGTAGGCCATGACGAGCATGACCGGCAACGCATCGGGCGACTGATACAGGCGCGTGATGGTCTGGTTGTACAGCTTGTCCGACAGGCTGTTCTTGGTCTTGGGCAGGACGAACAGGTCGGACGGGACCGCGTGCCAACTGCCGATCCGGCGCGGCACGATCGTCTCCAGCTCGCGTCCCGGCGCGAGCAAGATAACGCGGCGGCGCGGCGTCAGCGCTGCGGCGGCACCCGCCGCAGCGAGCAATCCGCCACCGAACACGATGTCGCGACGGCTGATCACAGGGCTTCGTCTCCGGGTCGGGCGAGGCGGTTGCGGATCGGCGTCAGCAGCGCGTCGACGAGGAACAGCAGCAACAATGCCGAGGTGAAGGTGACCATGCCCGCGAACTCGTGCAGGAAGCCCTGCGCGACCGCATCGCCGTAGTAATAGGTCAACAGCACCAGTGCGGCGACGCGCACGCAGTTGGCGGCGATGGCAATCGGAACCACCAGAGTCAGCAGCAGCAGCGCGTAACGCCAGTTGGTATTGCGCAGGATGTAGACGTAGAACAACCCGATCGCCGCAAGGCTGACCAACGAATTGAGCCCCGCGCAGGCATCCTCGACAAGCAGCTGATACTGCGCGACATAGATCGTCACGCCAACCCGCGCGACCGGGTAGCCCAGGCTTTCTAGGCCCGAGGTGACGACCTGCGACACCAGCATCTTGAGCGGCGCGGTGACCTGATCGAGCAGCCAGCCGGGCAGCGGGATGACGAAGCCGAGGTAGAAGATCGGGAACCACATCAGCCGCAGCACCTTCGGTCCGACATAGGCATAGGCAGCGGCGAAGAGCGCCAGGAGCAGCGCGCCGACCTCGATACTGATGAAGTCATAGGCGCGGCCGAGCGTGTAGAGGATCAGCGCCGGGACGAGCAGCGCCAGCGCGACGCCAAGCCGCCCGGGCTCGCGCAGCACACGGATCTGCGGCATGCGGCGGATGACCAGCCAGATGCCCGTCGCGACGACGAGCGGCCCGTGCACCCCCGCCTCGGTCGACCATGGCCCGGTACCCAACGCACCGATTGTCGGAATGACGACAGCGACGATGCCCAGCCACAACGGCCAATGGCGGGCGAGCAGCCCGCTCCAGTCGATCCCGTTGATCGGGCCACGCGTCGGGGCAAGCGTCGCCATGCCTAAAACTCGCTCAGCACCGAACCGATGACCGCACAGCGCGCCGACTTGAGCTGCCCGGCAAGCGTCGCAATGTCATTGACGAACGTCGTGTCGCGGCGGGCGACGATGATCGAATGCCCGACCGCAGCGGCGACGGTCAGCGCGTCGGCGCTGGCGTTGGCGGGCGGCGTGTCGAACAGCGCAATGTCGTATTCGCGCAGCAGCATGTTCATACCGTCGCGGAAGCGCGCGCTCGACAGCAGTTCCTGCGGACGCGCCACCGGCGGTCCGGCGGTCATCAGCGACAGGTTAGGCAGGACGTTGGCGTGAACGACGCGCTCGGGCCGCGCCGCCTGCAGCGACAGATAGCTCGACAGGCCGGGCGCATTGGGGTCGATGCCGAAGATCTGGTCCTGGCGCGGCGAGCGCATATTGGCATCGACGAGCAGGGTCTTGGTGCCGATCTGCGACAGCGCGGCGGCGAGATTGGCGGTGAGGTAGCTGCAACCTGCCCCTTCGACCGGCGCGATCATCGTCAGCGCGCGGCGGCCCGGCTTGATGTGCTGCGCGATGATCTGCGTGCGGAGCAGGCGGATCGCCTCCGCCTTGACGCCCGAGGGGTCGCTGAGCACGACCAGCTCGTCCGAGACGTTGCGCCGCTGATCGCCCTGCAGCGCGAGGCTGTTGATCAGCTGCTCGCGGGCGCGGTCGAGTTCGTCGGGGCCGATGAAGCCAAGTTCCAGCGCCGCCTGGTCGAAGTCGAGGCCGCGCTCGCCCTGATGCGCGACGACGCGCCCGACCTCCTCGTCGGTGAGCAGACCGAGGCGTTGCAGCGTATCGCGGATGGGCGCATCGGCATCGGCGCGACCGTCGTCGACACGCGTCGCGCCCCCGCCGATCGCCCCCGATGCTACGGGGTCGATAATCGTCGTCCGGTGGTCGGTTTCCAAAGGATTCTCGCTCATTGGGCAGGTTGCAGCGCTGGATCTAGAGCGCCCCGGCGGCTCAGCAGGCGACCGACGAAGTCGCGGAAGCGCGAGCGCCGCGCTCCGGCGATGACCGCCAGCACGGGCACCTGCGCGGCGGCGGCGAGATCCTCGCTGCCGCGCACGCGGCGACCGAGAAGTTCGACGAGCACCGCGATGACGACGCCGAGCCCCAGGCCGCCGATGAAAGCCAGCGTGATGATCAGCGGCTTGTTGGGGAACGACGGCGTGCCGGTGCCGACGGGATCGCCGAGCGGCACAAGGCCGGTCTCGTTGACGTCGGCTTCGAGTTTGAGATCGGCGGTGCGTGCCGCCGCCTTCTCGTACTGACTGCGGCGCAAGTCGACCTCGCGCTGCAGCGCGCTGAGCTTGTCGAGCTTTTCCTTCATCCCGATGACCAGCGCCTTTTGCGCGCGATACTCGCTGTCCAGCTGGGCAATGGTGCGCTTCGACGTCGCCGCCGCACCGCCGCTGTCCGAACGCGCGGCGGCCGTTTCGCGCGTCAGCTGGCGCTGCAGCAAGGCCCGGCGCTGGACCAGCGCCTGATAGACCGGGTGGGCATTGCCGAGGCGCTCGCTGGCCTGCTGGAGCTGGTCGTCGACCTGCGCCAGTTGAACCTTGAGGTTATCGACGATGCCGCCCCCGCCGGCGGTCTGCGCGACGACGAAATCCTGCTGACCGGCCGCGCCGCGCGCCTGCAAAAGCGCCGCCTGCAGGCCCTGCAACTTGCTCGTCTCGGTTTCGACCCCGCCGCTCATGACGATGCCGTTGGCACGCTCGAAGCTCGACTTGACGGTTTCGGCGGTCGACAACGCGCCTTGCGCCTTCTCGGCCTGCTGACGGTACCAGTCGGCGGTGCGGCCCGCGGCGTCGGTGCGGAAGCGCAGGCTGGCGTCGATATAGGCCTCGCGCAGCGTCCCGACGATTTCCTTGGCGACCGCAGGGTTCGCCGCCTCGTAGGTAATTTCGAGGATGTTGCTGTTCTCGACGACGCCCGCCTTGGTATGGTCGATGACGCGCTGCGCCAGCCAGCGGCGCATGTCGCCGTTGCCACCCGTCGCCTTCTGGAACTCGGCCACCAGCGTCGGCTTCGACAGCCATTTCTGCCTATCGACGACTTCGCCCGCGACGCGGTAGTCGCGGATCAGCTCGGTCTGCGTCGTCGTATAGCCGCGCACGAACTGCGTCGCGATCACCGCGCCGGTGACGGGATCGGGCTTGATGACATCGAGCATGATGCGCGCCCGCGCCGGATAGCGCTCGGGCAGGCGAAAGGCGACGATGGTCGCGATCGAGGTGGCGGCGAGCAGCAGGCCGAGGATGATCCAGCGGCGCGCAATCAGTATCCGCAGGAACTGGATGAGACTCATGAACGCATTGCTCCGCTGACGCCGTGGACGGCGCGCCCTTTACCCGGCGCGAGCGCATACACGCCCGCACCCCCGTCGTCACCTGGATTGGCAACCCCACCCGAAATTAGCCGTTCCCCGCGACCGATGCGCCCGATCCCGCGCCCGCCGCTAAAACAGGCGCTCTTTTATAACGACCACATCGTTCTTTTGCAGAAGCGTTTCGAGATCGACCTCGTCCTTGTCCTTCGAACCGGCGCGGTACAGCCCGACCTTGCGGTCCGACCCCGTCGCCGTGACGCCGCCCGCCAGCGCGATCGCCTGCCGCACCGTCATGTTGGGAAGTACGGGAAACGCGCCCGCGCGGTTGATCTGGCCGTAAATATAAAACGTGTCGGCATCGGGCACGTAGAGCGTGTCGCCGGGCTGCATGATCGGGTTCTTGTCCTGCGCGCCGCGCACCAGCGCCTCGGTCTCCAGCCGCACCTCCTTGTTGTCGGCGCGGCGCAGATAGACGTAATTGGCACCCGCATCGCGGACCCAGCCCGCCTTGAGCAGCACTTCGAGCGCGCGGTAGCTGCGGTCGAGTGGATAGACGCCGGGCTGCGTCACCTTGCCGGCGATGTTGATCGTCTTGCTGACATAGCCCGCGATCTCGACGTTGACGACGGGGGACTTGAAATAGCCGCCCGCAACGAACTTCTTGGTGATCAGCTCGGCCAGCGAGATCACCGTCTGCCCCGCCGCCTGGACATTGCCGATCAAGGGGACGACGATCGTGCCGTCGGCCTTGATGCGCGTCTGGACGCCGGCGTCGGGCTGGCCGTAGACGCTGACCGTCACGCCATCGTCGGCCCCGAGCACGTAACCGCTGCTCGCCGCGACCTGCGCCGCCGCAGGCACAGCGAGGCCGGCGGCGAGCAACCCCAGCGCGAGCCGCCAGAGCGTGAAGAAACGACGCATCAACCTCTCCCGAGATGGACGCGGAGCGACAACTGGAT
Source organism: uncultured Sphingomonadaceae bacterium (assembly GCA_964246975.1). Taxonomy (GTDB): domain Bacteria; phylum Pseudomonadota; class Alphaproteobacteria; order Sphingomonadales; family Sphingomonadaceae; genus Glacieibacterium. Next base: position 14,441 of record CAXTSL010000009.1, on the reverse strand, counting down.
CGTCGTTCCGCTGAAATCATAGATCGACGGATTCGAATTGCGATTCTCGTGCGCGACTTCGAGGTCGATGTCGTAAAGTTTTACCGGCTGATAGCTGAGGCGGCCATAGACGCGCGAAATGCTGTCGTTCTGGCGCGCCAGCGGCTCCTCGATCGAAGAAAAGCTGCCACGATAGACGCGCCGGTCGTAGGTGCCGCCGACCCCGGCGGTCAGCGACGGGCCGATCTTGTAGCCGACATCCGCCCCGAAGCTCGTCTCGATGACGAACAGCGCGCCGACCGTCGGCGACGAGGTGACGTTGCGCGACACCTTGATGTCGCCGGTCAGGCGCGGGCTCGGCCGATAGGCGACGACGGCGTCGAAGCCGAGACCGCTGTAGCCGCCGCGATCGTTCGGCACGAAGGCAAAGCCGGGGCCGACGACAACGGGAAAGAATATCGTGCGCGGGTCGGGCTTGACCTTGTTGTAGGATACCGACCCGTCGAAGGTGATGCGCGTGCCGAGCGAGCGGCGATAGCCGAGGCGGGCGTTATAGAGGTCGAGGCCGTCGGTATCGGTGCCGAGCGTGGTGCCGCCGGTCGACACCGTGACGGTGCGACGCGGATAGTCGACGCGGGTGTAGCCGCCGCCGACCTGGAACTGCCCGAGCGCCGGGGTGCCATAGGACAGATAGCCCTGATAGGCGGTGCTGTCGGCATCGAAGATGTTGCGCGACAGGTTCTGGTTGTCGACTTCCTCGTGCCGCACCGAACCGCCGAAACCGATGCCGATCGGCGGCGAACAATCGATGTTGCCGTTGAACGCCTTGGTTTCCTGGACGTCGTTGACGAGCTGCGACACCTCCGACAGCAGCGCGCGCTGGTTGATGTATTCGCCGCTCAGGCTGCCCTGGCAGATCCGCCCGACGCGCCAGTTGAGCCCGCCGCCAGCGCCGTAGCGGTTGCGATTCAGGCGGCTGTTGCGGAGATAGAAATCGCGCCCGAACTGCCCGCCGAAGAAGATCTGCTGACGTCCGACAGGGAGGCCGACCGCCGCCGAGACGTTGGGCGTGATGCGGAAATCGGCACGGTCGTAACCTGCGGTGGTGAAGCCGTCGCCGACGCGCAGGATGTTGGTGTCATAGAGCGAGCTGACCGAGGCATCGAGGCGATAGCCGCGCCCCTGCACCGGCGCGACCGTCGTCAGGCCGCCGTTGCCGAACGGCCGGTTGTCGCCCGAAACGCGCTGCGCCGCCAGCGGCGACGCCGTCAGCGTCGCCGTGCACGCCAGGAGCGCCAGCACCTTCCGACCGCCACCGCTCGCCCGCCCCGCGACCGCTCCGCCCCTGTCAGTCTGTCGCAACGCACTACCCCATCGTTCACGCGGCATGTCGGTCGCCGCCTTGCCGACCGGTTAGCACGCGGCAACCGGGCTGGCGAGAAGGTGCGGCGACGATTCTGGGCCTGTGTCGCTTATTTGTGGCAATGCGGCACGGTTTGCGACTATCAGCGCGTCGAACACCGGGGTGCGGAAGTCATGGTATGATTTGGAAGCGTTGGTCGCGTGGCGGACGGGCGGATGCCGATGTCGCCGAGGCAACCGAGGTCGCCGGCCCGGATGGGGTGCCGCGCGAGCCGTTCGCGGCGATCGATCCGCGCCTGCGCCAGCGGCCCGCCTTCCTCGAGGCGCTGTGGCGCGAGCCCGTCGCCGACACCGCCGCACAGGATCTGCCGCGCTTTGCCGCCAGCGCCTCGGACGACATCGACGCGACCGCCGAAGAACCCAAGCTGGCGCGCAAGCGGCTGGCGCTGCGCGATGCGCTCGGCGCGTCGCAGCCGGTAATCGCGCGCGAACGCTTCGCCGGTCGCCACGACGCACTGGCGCAACTGATCGCGGCGATCGAGCAGCACCGCGTCCACGTCGTAGTCTATGGCGAGCGTGGCATCGGCAAGACCAGCCTCGTCCACGTCTTCGCCGACACCGCGCGCGAGGCACGCTATCTGGTGATCTACGGCAGCTGCGGCACCGAGGCGCAGTTCGCGACGATGTTCCGCGCCTTCGCCTCGAAGATCCCGATGCTCTATCATCGCGACGTGCTGCCGACCTCGGTTGACAACGAGTTGAATGCGACCTTCGACGCGCTGCTTCCCGACCACGACTTCGGCCCGCGCGAGGTCAGCGACCTGTTTGCCGATGTCGTCGGCACGCGCGTCATCCTGATCCTCGACGAATACGACCGCGTCCTCGATCCGGGCTTCCGCCGCGATGTCGCCGAGTTGATCAAGAACCTGTCGGACCGCGCCGCGCGCGTTCAGCTTGTGCTGACCGGCGTCGCGCAGAACCTCGACGAACTCGTCGGCTACGCGCCGTCGATCCGGCGCAATATCGTCGGGCTGCCGATGCGCCCGCTGTCGACGCAGGAAGTGCGCGCCGTGCTGACGCTGGGCGAGACTGCGGCGGGCATCAAGTACAGCGATGCCGCCGCGACGATGATCACGACGATGGCGGGCGGCTCGCCCTATCTCGTCCGCCTGCTCGGCCACCGCGCCGGGATGGCGGCACTCGACCAGCACCGCGCGACGGTCGACGAAGGGCACGGCAAGCTCGCCGTCGAGCGCGTGCTGACCGACTGGAACGCGTCGCTGCCGCGCCGCATCCAGGCGATTCTGGGTCGCGAGGACGCGCGCGCGCAATGGCCGCTGCTCGTCGCGGCGGCCCGGGCGGGCAGCACGGCGGACGGCTGGTTCGGCGTCGACGATGTTCATACCGAACTCGGCGGCACGATGACGCCGGCGGCGATCGAACGCGACCTGCGGCACTTCGGCCACGCGCACGAATTGCTCGAGATCGAGGATCGCGACGAGATCCGCTTTCGCTACCGCTACCCCGGCGTCTCGTCGCTGCTGCTGATGTCGGCGGCAATGGCGAAACTCGCCGCGTAACGATTTACGGTTGGTTAGGCCGTCGGGTCGATAAATCATGACAAGTGGTTGGCAACGCGTAACGGTTCGCGTACCGGGCGGGATGCGATAGTGTACGTCGGTGGGGATGTCTCGATGCAGGCGGAGGGCGAGGTAATGACCGTCGCCGTTTCACCTGCGCCGCGTGTCTCCGTCGTCATTCCGCATCTCAACACCCCCGACCTGCTGATCCGCTGCCTCGCGTCGCTGGCGGGGCAACAGCTCGATCGCGGGTCTTTCGAGCTTGTCGTCGCCGACAATGGCTCGACGACGTCGCTCGACAAGGTCCGCGCGGCATTCCCTTTGGCAACCATCGTCGTCGAGCGCGGCCCCGGCCCGGGCCTGGCGCGCAACGCCGGGGCGGCCGTCGCGCGCGCGCCGATCTTGGCCTTCATCGACGCCGACTGCCGCGCCGAGACCGGCTGGCTGCAGGCCATCGTCGATGCGGTCGAACCCGATCCCGACCGCACCATAGTCGGCGGCGATGTCCGCATCGACTTCCTCGACGCTCCGGTGCTGACGCCGATCGAGGCTTATGAAGCGGCGTTCGCCTATCGCCAGCGCTGGTACATCGAGACGCAGCATTTTTCGGGCACGGGCAATCTCGCGATGGGGGCTGGGGTGTTCGCCGCCGTCGGTCCCTTCAAGGGCATCGAAACCGCCGAGGACCGCGACTGGGGCAGGCGCGCCTATGCCCTGGGTTTCGAGGCACGCTACGTCGAGGCGATGCGCATCTATCACCCGGCGCGCAATGATTTCGGCGAGCTGGTCCGCAAGTGGCAGCGGCACGTCGCGCACGACTTCCACGCCCATCGCGCAGCGGGGAAGTCGTCGCTGCGCTGGTACGGGCTGGCGCTCGCGGTGTTTCTGTCGGCGTTCGTGCACAGCGCGCGCATGTTCATGTCGCCGCGACTGGCCGGAATCAACAATCGCGTCCGGGGGCTCGTCGTGCTGTTCCGCATCCGGACCTGGCGCTGCATCGAGATGCTGCGCGTCGCGCGCTCGCCGGGTGGCGCGGTGACGGAGTGGAACCGCACGCAGTGATGCCGCGCGCCGCCGACCGCCCGCGTCTCGGCGTCGTGCTGGTCAACTGGAACCGCTGGGCCGACACGCTCGAATGCCTCGAGTCGCTGCACAAGTCGGCCGTGCCCATGCGTATCGTCGTCGTCGACAATGGCTCCGCCGACGGGTCCGCCGCGCATATCGTCGATTGGGCGGCGGGGACGCAGGCCGCCGCACCCGCCGACCCCGCGATGGCCCGCTTCAGTCAGCCGCCTGTCGCAAAGCCGCTGGCGCTCGCGCGGCTCTCGGCGGCAGAGGCGGCGGCGACCGATCCCGGCGACGCGCGGCTGACGCTGATCGACGGCGGCGGCAACCTCGGCTTTGCGGGCGGTAACAACGCCGGGCTGCGCCATCTCCGACGCGACCCCGGCCTCGATTATTTCTGGCTGCTCAACAACGATACCGTCGCAGCCGCAGATGCCCCTGCCGCGCTGCTCGCGCGCCTCGACGCGACGCATAATCCGGGCATGTGCGGCACCGTCGTGCGCTATTACCACCGCCCCGGTGTCGTGCAGGCGCTGAACGGCAGCCGCTTCAACCGTTTGACCGGCACGTCGCGGGGCATCGGCGAGGGCCAGGCCGCGACGGCCCCCTTCGATGCCGCGCAGGTCGCGCGCCAGACCGATTTCGTGCTCGGCGCGTCGCTCGCGGTGTCGCGCGCCTTCCTCGACAGGGTCGGGCTGATGGAAGAATCCTATTTCCTCTACTTCGAGGAGATCGACTGGGCGACGCGGGCCGCCGGGCGCTTTGCCACTTCATTCGCGCACGGCGCGGTCGTTTACCACAAGGAAGGCGGCTCGATCGGCTCGTCGGGCGTCGCGGGAGGGCGCAGCGAGACCTCGGAATACTGGCTGATGCGATCGAAGCTGGCGTACGTGGCAAGGTTCCAGCCGCGCTTGCTGACCCTGCACCGCGCCGTCGCGGTCGCGCAGATCGCCCTGCGCTTCGCGCGCGGCCAGCCAAGGAAAGCTTATGTGATGACGCGCGCGCTGTGCGGGCTTAAGGGTTGACGGTTGACGGCGGCGATGCCGCGCGGTCTATCGCCGGATATCGATTGGGAGAGCGTGATGGTGTTGTCGAAGCGGGCGGGATTGATTGCCGGTGTGGCGCTGCTGGCGGTGCTGGGGGCATGCGACAGGGACAAGACCCCGAGCGGGCAGGTCGTTGCGACGGTCAACGGCGAGGACATCACCGTCCACGAACTCAATTCGGAGCTGCAGTTGCTGCGCGCGCCCGCCGAGGCACCGCGCAAGACCGTCGAGAGCGTCGCGCTCGCCCGCGTCGTCGAGCGCAAGATGCTCGCCGATGTCGCGCGCAAGCGCGGCCTCGACAAGAATCCGCAGTATCTGCTGGCGCAACGCCGCGTCGACGAGGGCCTGCTCGTCCAGGCGCTGCAGAGCGACATCTCGGGCAAGGTCCCCGCAACGACGCGCGAGGCGGCGCAGAAGTTCATCGGTGAGAACCCGAACCTGTTCGCCGAGCGCAAGATCCTGACCATCGACCAGATTCAGTTCCTGCGCCCCAACAACATCGCGACGCTCGGTCTCGGGCCCGCCAAGACGATGGCCGACGTCGTCAAGGTGCTGACCGACGGCAAGGTCGAGTTTCGCCGCGTCCCCGTCCAGCTCGATGCGCTGACCGTCAACCCGGCGCTGACCGCCGAGATCGGCAAGATCATGGCGCGCAACCCCGACGAAGTCTTCATGTTCGCCGATCAGCCGCAGGGTGCCCCCGCGCCGGTGATGTACATCAATCATGTGGTCAACACGCGGGTCGAGCCGTTCCTCGGCGAGAAGGCGATCCAGTTCGCGCAGCAGCTGTTGCAGCGCGTCGAGGTCCAAAAGCGCCTGCAGACGCAGCTCAAGGGTTTCCAGACCGAAGCCAAGGCGAACATTCACTACGCCAAGGGCTATGGCCCGCCCGAGCCGCCCAAGACCCCCGGCGCGCCGACACCGGCGGCCGCGGTTCCGGCGGTGCCCGCCGCAACCGCGCCCGCGCCCGCCACGTAACTGCAGACGAGGCGCACCGGGGTGGGGGAATCAGCGGCGATGACGGTACACGACTCCGCGCCGCCGGTCCCCATCGGCGCGGCCTATGGGGATGACCCCGCGTATTACGCCTTCGTGCGCCGCGATATCGAGGCGCTGCTGCCCGGCGACTATGCGCGCGTCCTCGAAGTCGGCTGCGGCAGCGGCAACACGCTGCGCTGGCTGCGCGACCGACGACCGCAGGCGCACACGATCGGCATCGAGCTGAACGACGGCGTCGCGGCGGAATTGCGGGTCAACGCCAGCGAGGTCCACATCGGCGACGCCGGTCGCCCGCCCGAAGGCCTGGCCCCTGTCGACCTGATGCTGTTTCTCGACGTTCTGGAGCATTTTCCCAACCCACGCGCGGTGCTCGAAAACTATCTGCCGCTGCTCGCGCCGGGCGGCACGCTGATCGTCTCGCTGCCCAACGTCGCGCATTATAGCGTCAGCCTGCCGCTGCTGTTCCGGCGGCGCTTCGACTATGCCGACGCCGGCATCCTCGACCGCACCCATCTGCAGTTCTTCACCGCCGAATCGGCGGTGGCGCTGCTCAATCACTCGGGCATGCTGGTCACCGACGGGATGGTCAACGGTCCCAACTGGGGCAAGACGCGGCTGTTCGACCGGCTGACGCTGGCGACCTTCCGCCATTACCTGACGCGCCAGTATCTGCTGCGCGCCGAGGCCGCGTCGGGCCGGACGCAGGTCCCGCTACACTGGCGCGCCGCCTGAGCCGGCGGCCCGGCGGCGCTGTCCGCGCTCCAGCAACAGCATCGCCGCGAGATCGACCGCGACGCGCGCCAGCCATGCGCCCGCCGCGCCGACGATACCGTAGTTCTGGACGAGCACGACGAGCAGCGCGAGATAAAACGGCAGTTCGAGCAGGTGCGTCTTGGCGGTCAGGTCGGCGCGCCGCCGCGCCTGGAGCACCGAGAACGGCACCGTGGTCAGCGCGTTGAGGAACACCCCGACGGCGAGAATCTGCAGCACCACAGTGCTGTGCGACGCGAACGCCGCACCGAGCCACAGCCGCAGACCCGGCCCGGCGAGCAACAGCACCGCGAGGATCAGCGGTCCGAGCAGCCCCAGGATGATCAGGTAATTCTGGCGCTCGAGCCGCGCCACTTCGCGCGCGCCGTCCGGACCCCGCGCCGCCGCGATCGCCCCGCTGAGCGCCGGGAACATCACCCCCGACACCGCCGTGCTGATGAACAGCAGCCGCGTCACGAGGTCGAAGGGCGTGCTGTAGTAGGCGACATCGGACAGGTTGCCGAAGTGCGAGATGGCGAAACGGTCGAGGTAGACGAGCACCGGGCCGACGATATTGGTCACCGTCATCCACAGTCCGAAACCGAACAGCATGCGAACCTCGTCGCGGTCGAAGTCGAGGCGCGCGACCGCCTCGCCAAGCAAGCGCCGCGCCAGCACGACGAAGCCGCCCAGTTGCACCAGCCGCACGAGGAACACAGCAAGCGTCACCGCTTCGAGCGTCGGCGACACCCGCGTCGCCAGCCACGGCGCGATGAACATCGCCATGCCGGCCGGCGTCCGCACGGCATTGACGGCGGCGAAGCGGTGCTGGCCTTCGAGGATGCCCCGCACGCCCGCCGCGAGGATGACGACGGGCACGCCGATGACCAACCACATGAAGGCGCGCCCCGCCTCCGCCGCCAGTCCCGCGCCGGTGTGGACGATATCGGCGAGCAAGACGTTTTTGAAAACCAGCAGCAACGGCACTGCGGCGAGCGACAGCGCGACGATCAGCGCCATGCCGGTGGCGACCGCGCTGCGCAGCCGCGCCGCGTCGCCGGTCGCGCCGAGTACCGCGACGCGCTGCGTCAGCGCGCGCGACAGGCCGAGATCGAACAGGCTGAAATAGCCGATCAAGACCCAGACGAGGCTGAGAAACCCGAAGCGGTCGGTGCCGAGTGCCGTGATCAGCAAGGGCACGAAAACGATGCCGGTCAGCATCGGCAGCACCTGCCCCGCAAGATTCCAGCCGAGGTTGCGCCCGCGCGTGCCGACCTTGGCGATCAGCAGGGCAAGGGGCTGCGGCAGTGGAATCGGGCAATCCTTTGCGGGGTTTCGGCAGCCCGCGCTCCTAGCCGCTCGCGCTGCGCCGCACAACGCACGTGTCGCCGGAGCGCGTCGCCGGTTGCGGTCGCGCGGTCCTGCCGGTAACGGGTGCGCGCGCTCAGCTGCGTTGGGGAGGCGAATGGCACGACGCGGTATCATCCTGGCGGGCGGATCGGGCACGCGCCTGTATCCGCTGACCAAGCCGGTGTCGAAGCAGCTGATGCCCGTCTACGACAAGCCGATGATCTATTATCCGCTGTCGGTGCTGATGCTGGCAGGCATCCGCGACGTGCTGATCATCACGACGCCCGCCGACAGCGCGGCGTTCCGCGGTCTGCTCGGCGACGGCAGCGACTGGGGGATGCACATCGACTATGCCGTCCAGCCCGAACCCAAGGGCCTGGCGCAGGCCTATCACATCGGCGCGGCCTTCGTCGGCGACGAGCCGTCGGTGCTGATCCTCGGCGACAACATCTTCTATGGCCACGGCCTGCCCGAACTTCTGGCGCGCGCCGATGCCCGCGACGACGGCGCGACGGTCTTCGGCTATTACGTCAAGGATCCGCAGGCTTACGGGGTGGTGTCGTTCGACGTGCACGGCCGCGCTGCGACGATCGAGGAAAAGCCCTCCGAACCGAAGTCGAACTACGCCGTCACCGGCCTGTATTTCTACGACGGCGACGCGGTGCGGCTGGCGCGCGATGTCGTGCCGAGCCCGCGCGGCGAGCTCGAAATCACCGACCTCAACCGCGCCTATCTCGACGCGGGAAAGCTCCACGTCGAGCTGATGGGGCGTGGCTTCGCGTGGCTCGACACCGGCACGCACGGCTCGCTGCTCGACGCCGCGCTGTACGTCCGCATCGTCGAGGAGCGGCAGGGCCTCAAGATCTGCTGCCCCGAGGAAATCGCGTGGCGGCAGGGCTTCATCGACGCCGCCCAGCTCGAACGCATCGCCCAGCCGCTGCGCAAGAGCGGCTATGGCGAGTATCTCCTCGAACAGCTGCGGGTGGGTGGGTGAACGTCACCGACACCCCCCTCCCCGGCGTCAGGCTGATCGAGCCGAAGGTCTTCGGCGACGACCGCGGCTTTTTCCTCGAAAGCTGGAACGCGCGTGCCTTTTCCGCCGCTGGCATCGACGCGGCGTTCGTGCAGGACAATCACAGCCGCTCGGCGCAAGGCGTCCTGCGCGGCCTGCATTATCAGATCGTCGAACCGCAGGGGAAGCTCGTCCGCGTCGTCGCGGGCAGCGTGTTCGACGTCGCGGTCGACGTGCGGCGGTCGTCGCCGCACTTCGGGCGATGGGTCGGCTACGAACTCAGCGCTGCCAACAAGCGCATGCTGTGGGTGCCGCCGGGCTTCGCGCACGGCTTCGCCGTATTGAGCGATACCGCCGACTTCCTTTACAAATGCACGACGCTCTATGCCCCGGCGCACGAGCGCAGCATCGCGTGGGACGACCCCGCCATCGGCATCGACTGGCCGCTCGCGGGGGCAACCCCGCTGCTGTCGGCGAAGGATGCCGCCGCGCCATGCCTTGCCGATGCCGAGGTGTTCGCATGAGGGCGCTCATCGCAGGCAGCGGCGGTCAGCTCGGGCGCGCGTTGCAGGCGTGCGCGCCGGCGGGCGTCGAGATCGTCGCCCCGCCCGAGGCCGAGTTCGACATCGCCGACGCCGATGCCGCCCTACGCATCGTCGCGGAGGTGCGCCCCACCGTCGTCATCAATGCCGCCGCCTACACCGCCGTCGACAGGGCCGAGACCGAGGTCGCCGTCGCCCAGCGCGTCAACGTCAACGCCGTCGGCCTCCTCGCCGCCGCCGCGCGCACGGCGGGGGCAGCATTCGCGCACGTCTCGACCGATTTCGTCTTCGACGGTACCGCGCACACGCCTTACCCACCCGATGCGACGCCCAACCCGGTCAGCGTCTACGGTCGCACCAAGGCCGAGGGCGAGGCGGCGGCGCTCGAGTTCCACGGTAGCCCGCTGATCGTCCGCACCGCCTGGGTCTATGCCGCGAACGGTGCGAACTTCGTCCGCACGATGCTGCGCCTGATGGCCGAGCGCGACGAGCTCCGCGTCGTCGCCGATCAGCTTGGCACGCCGACGCACGTCCCGACGCTGGCGCGGACGCTGTGGACGCTGATCGCAGGCGGCCACACGGGTATTTACCACGCCACCGATGCCGGGGTCGCCAGCTGGTACGACTTCGCGCAGGCGATCCACGACGAGGGGCGCGCCGCCGGTGTCCTGACGCGCGACGTCCGCATCGTGCCGGTCCGCACGGTCGATTACCCGACCCCGGCGCGCCGACCCGCCTACGGGGTGCTCGACAAGACCGCGACCTGGGCGATCACCGGCCCCGCGCCGCACTGGCGCGCGAGCCTCAAGGACTGCATCGAGGAGATTGCGCGTGGCTGACAATTTCCCCTCCCCCCTTGAGGGGGAGGGACAGGTCGCCTTCTCCAGGCGACCAGGGAGAGGGAATGAGGGTACAGGCCCGTTCCGCACGTCCGCTCCCTGCCCTCTCCCTGGCCGCGAAGACGCGGCCTGTCCCTCCCCCTCAAGGGGGGAGGGGTCGCGATGACCAACCTCCTCGTCACCGGCGGCGCGGGCTTCATCGGCGCGAACTTCGTCCATCACTGGAATGCCGCTCACCCCGACGACACAGTCACCGCGCTCGATGCGCTGACCTACGCCGGCAATCGCGCCAATCTCGACGGCGTGGCGGCGGACCTCGTCGTCGGCGACATCCGCGATACCACGCTCGTCGAGACGCTGCTCCGCGATCGTGCCATCGACACGCTCGTCCACTTCGCCGCCGAGAGCCACGTCGACCGCTCGATCCTCGGTCCTGATGCCTTCATCGACACCAACGTGCTCGGCACGCACAGCCTGCTCAAGGCGGCGCGCACCGTCTGGCTCGGCGGCACGGCGCGCCCACACCGCTTCCATCACGTCTCGACCGACGAGGTCTATGGGTCGCTATCGGCGAGCGACCCCGCGTTCAGCGAAGCGACGCCCTACGCCCCCAACTCGCCCTATTCGGCATCGAAGGCGGCGTCGGACCATCTCGTCCGCGCCTATCACCACACCTACGGGCTGCAGGTGACGACCTCGAACTGCTCGAACAACTATGGCCCGTATCAATTCCCCGAGAAGCTCATTCCGCTGTTCCTGATCAACGCGCTGCACGGGCGCAGCCTGCCGATCTACGGCGACGGCATGAACGTCCGCGACTGGCTGCACGTTGAGGACCATTGCCGGGGCATCGAGCTGGTCATCGCACAGGGCCGCGTCGGCGAGACCTACAACATCGGCGGCGGGGCCGAGCTGCCTAACCTGACCGTCATCGACACGTTGTGCGCGGCGGTCGATGCCGCTTTCGCCGCCGATCCGGCGCTGGCGGCGCGCTTCCCCGACGCGCCTGCCGCGCGCGGTGTGCCGACCGACAGCCTCAAGACATGGGTCACCGACCGCCCCGGCCACGACCGCCGCTATGCCATCGATGAGACCAAGATCCGCAGCGAACTCGGTTATACCCCGGCACGCGACTTCGCCACCGGGTTCGCCGCGACGCTGGCTTGGTACCTCGGCAACGAGGCGTGGTGGCGCGGCGTTCTCGACGGCAGCTATCGCGCCTGGGTCGACGCCAACTACGCGGCGCGCTGAGCGACGCTGGCAGACCTATCTGGGCGCACGTGCCGGGCGCGCCGGTTTCGGCCCGGTTCGTGCGTGCAACGCATGGGCGCTGCGCGGCGCGGGCTGCGTAGCGTTGTCGGCCGCCCCCGCCTTGCCCTGACCCGCGTCGCCGACCGCCGAGCCCTGCAGCGGCGTACTCGGCTCGGGTGTCGCTTCGAGAGGCTGCGCGGGCAGCGCATGCGGCGGCACCGGCAGGTCGCCGACAGGCGCGGCGGGCTGGGCCTGTCCCGCTCCGGCAACAAGCAGCAGCGGCAGGCCGAGCCGAATCAGGTGTCGCATGGTTGTCGGTCCTTTGCCGCCGCGCGCGTCAAACGCCCGCCGAACCCGTCGGGTCCGGCGGGCGCGAGGCTCATTTCGGCACGGTCATCGTGTCGGTCGACGACGACGACTTGGTGACACCGTTATCGCTGCTCGTTTCGCTATGCTTGATCGTCGCCTTCGGCGCGGCGTGGTGCACCGGCTTGCGGTGATGGCGCTTGTGCGTGACGTGCCGGACGACGGGCTTTTCGACCGTCGAGTGCGTCATCGTCGTGCTGGCAGTCGACGTGCTGGCGGTCTGCGCGCTCGTGCCCGAAGCCACGCCCAGCGCCAGCACCGCAGCGCCCGCAACAAGATAGTTTTTCATGAAATCCTCCCAAACTTGCACGACAAATTCGCCGTGCAGTGATGTCCGAACGCTGCGGCCTCGAAATG
>CAXTSL010000009.1:0-1933 GCA_964246975.1 uncultured Sphingomonadaceae bacterium | reverse complement strand
TGACCGATAGCGCGTGCTTTTGGCCCGCGCGCCGGGCAGGGTGAGCAGCGCGATGAAGCACCTCGTCAATCTCGTCACCCGTCGACCGGCGACCGCCGTGCGCCGCTTCCTCCAGACCGAGGCGTCGGGCGGCATCGTGCTGATGGCAGCGGCCGCCGCCGCGCTCGTCGTCGCCAATTCGCCGTGGAGTGTCGCCTATCGCGCCGCCTTCGCGTTCGAGGTCGCGCACCATAGCGTACTGCACTGGATCAACGACGGGCTGATGGCGCTGTTCTTCCTGCTCGTCGGGCTCGAGCTCAAGCGCGAGCTGACCGACGGCGAACTATCGTCGGCCGCCCGCCGCATCCTGCCTGGCGTCGCGGCGTTGGCGGGGATGATCGTGCCCGCGCTGATCTTCGTCGCGGTCAACGTCGCGACGCCCGCCAATTTGCACGGCTGGGCAATCCCCGCCGCGACCGACATCGCCTTCGCGCTCGGCGTGCTGGCGCTGCTCGGGCCGCGCGTGCCGGGCTCGCTCAAGCTGCTGATCACGGCGATCGCGATCATCGACGACCTCGGCGCGATCGTCATCATCGCGGTCGCCTATACCGCACGCCTCGATCTCGCGATGCTCGCCGCCGCAGCGGGGGGCATCGCGCTGCTGGCGCTGCTCAACCGGCGGCGCGTCAACGTCGTGTGGCCTTACCTGCTGATCGGTGCGGGCGTCTGGTTCGCGGTGCTCCAGTCGGGGGTCCACGCGACACTTGCCGGGGTCGCGGTCGCCTTCACGATTCCGCTGACGGTGACGCGCGGCACGCCGGAGGACCGCACCTCGCCGCTGCTCCGCCTCGAACACGCACTGGCGCCGCTCGTCGCGTTTGCCGTCGTGCCGCTGTTCGGCTTTGCCAACGCCGGCATCGACCTGCGCGGCATCGCGCCCGGCGACGCGCTTGCGCCACTGCCGCTCGGCATCGCGCTCGGCCTGATCGTCGGCAAACAGCTCGGCGTCTTCGGCGCGATCTGGGCGCTCGTCCGGCTCGGCGTCGTCGACCGCCCGGCGCGGGCGACCTGGCGGCAGCTGTGGGGGGTCGCCTTGCTCTGCGGTATCGGCTTCACGATGAGCCTGTTCATCGCGGGGCTGGCGTTCGGCGACGGGGGGCGCAACGAGGCGGCGAAACTCGGCATCCTCGGCGGGTCGCTGCTCGCGGCGCTCGGCGGCTGGGCGGTACTGGCGGGCAGCAAGGCGGAGCGGCAGGCATGAGTTTCATTCGGCGCTATGCGCGCTTCATGGCGTTCCTAGCGGTCTTCGCGATCGCCACCGCGCTGCTCAGCCTGCGCTTCACCTTCGTCACCGCGCTGCTCGCGGGTTTCGATCTTGGCGCACTGGTGTTCATCGGTGCGCTGATCAGGACGCTCGGCGACGACAAGGTCGAGGACATGCAACAGCGCGCCGCCGAAAACGAACCCGACCAGCACATCCTGTCGCTGCTCGGGGCGCTGGTGTTCATCGTCGTCATGGCCGCCGTCGGCCACGAACTCGCCAACAGCCACGCGCGCGATCTGGCGCTCAGCGGGGCCACGTTGATGCTGGCGTGGGCGTTCGGCAACATGCTGTTCGCGCTGCACTATGCGCATGCCTATTATATCGACGACGGCAAGGGCGAGGGCAAGGCGGCGGGCGGCCTCGACTTTCCCGGCGACGCGCCGCCGCTGTACTGGGACTTCGCCTATTTCGCCTTCGTGCTCGGCATGACCTTCCAGGTGTCCGATGTCGAGATCACCGCAAGCAAGCTACGGCGCGTCGCGCTGATCCACTCGATGCTTGCCTTCCTGTTCAACATCGGCGTCATCGCGCTGACCGTCAGCCTGATCGGCGACATGCTGCACTGAATTGGTCGCGGCGATCAGGAACTCGACATTGCCCTCGGGGCCGGTGATCGGGCTTGGCACGACA
>CAXTSL010000008.1:17656-49339 GCA_964246975.1 uncultured Sphingomonadaceae bacterium | reverse complement strand
GTTCGACATCGGGAACACCCGTAGCGATTCCTGGGGCCGTTTCCGGGTATTGTAGAGCCGCCAGAGTTCGGGGCGTTGGGCCTTGGGATCCCAGCCGTGGCTTGCCGAGCGCAGGCTGACGATGCGTTCCTTGGCGCGGCTCTTCTCCTCGTCGCGGCGCGCGCCGCCGAACGCCGCATCGAACCTGTGATGGTCGAGCGCCTGCTTGAGACCGACGGTCTTCCACAGCTCGGTGTGCAGCGTCGCGCCGTGGTCGAAGGGGTTGATGCGGCGCGCCAGCGCATCGGGGTTCTGCCAGACGATCAGTTGCATCCCCGCCGCCGCCGCTGCCGTGTCGCGCGCCGCGTACATTGCGTCGAACTTCCACGTCGTGTCGACGTGGAGCAGCGGGAAGGGCGGCGGGGCCGGGTAGAAGGCCTTGACCGCGAGGCGCAGCAGCACCGCCGAGTCCTTGCCCGCCGAATAGAGCAGCACGGGGTTGGTCGCCTCGGCGACGACCTCGCGGAAGATGTGGATCGCCTCGGCTTCGAGGCGCTGCAGGTGGGAGAGGCCGATCACCCATCCGACCTAGCAAGTCGCCGCGCCGCGCGACAGGGCCGCGCCGGCAAGCATAGTCTCGCCCCGGACAAGCCCGGCTATTGCACCGCGACCAGTTCGACCTCGAAGATCAGCGTCGCGTTCGGCGGAATGACGCCGCCCGCGCCGGTCTCGCCATAACCCATCTCGGGCGGCACGGTCAGCGTCCGCTTGCCGCCGACCTTCATCCCCGCAACGCCCTCGTCCCAGCCCGCGATGACGCGTCCCGCGCCGAGCGAAAAGCGGAACAGCCCGTCGCCGCGGTCGAGCGACGAGTCGAACTTCGTGCCCTTTTTGCCGCCGTCGACGAGCCAGCCGGTGTAGCGCACCGTGACCTGCGTGCCGGGCGTCGCGACCGCGCCGCTGCCGACGCGCACCTCGACGATGCCGAGGCCCGACGGCGCAGGCGCGACCGTCTGGGCGGCAAGGGGAGCGGCGGCGAGGCCGAGGGCGAGGGCAAGTTTCTTGAGCATGGCGGTCGCTATACTCGCACCGTCATCGAATCGGCAACGTCATCCCGGCAAAAGCCGGGACCCATCTTCTGACCGCCGAAGATGGGTTCCGACTTTCGCCGGAATGACGAGCGAAGGAAAGCGCGTTATCCGTAATGCGCCAGACGCAGCCCCGGTCTCGGCCACCGGCATTTCGCCAGTCGCCCGCTCGTCGACAGGCAGACCCAGGCGTCCATCATGTCGTCGCCGCCGAAGGCGATGTTGGTGGTCAGCAGGTCGGGGAAATCGAAGTACTCCTGCGCGCCGGTCGCGGGGTCGACGCTGCACACGCCGGGGCGTTCGACGAGCGTCGCCTGCGCGATATTGCCGTTCGCCTCGACCGCGAGGCTGTCGAGGAGGATGCGCCCCGGCCAGCTCGTCACGACTCGCCCCGGCAGCGTGGGCAGCGGCGACGGCGCGACCTCGCCCTCGCCGACGATATCCCACGCCAGCAGCAGACGCTCCTGGGTGTGCGCGGCATAGACGCTGCGCCCGTCGGGCGACAGGCCGACGCCGTTGAGGTTGGGGCCGCGCGCCGCGCAGACGATGCGGCTGCCGTCGGCGCGGGCATGGAACAGCCCGCCATGGCTGGTATGGCCGGGAAAATGCTTGCCGAGGTCGGTGAACCACAAGCCGCCGTGTGCGTCGAAAACGATGTCATTGGGCCCCGACAAGGCGATACCGTCGCAGCTGTCGTACAGTCGCTCGACCCTGCCAGTGGTCAAGTCGATGCGCTCGATGCGCCCGGTGGTATAATCGCGCGCCGCGCCGCCGGGCAGCGACAGGTCGCCCATGTCGCTCCACTCGAAGCCGCCGTTGTTGCAGACGTAGAGGGCGCCGTCGGGCCCGATGGCCGCGCCGTTGGGGCCGCCGCCCGGCGTCGCGACCGCCTCGACGCGGCCATCGGGACAGACGCGCGCGATGCGCCCGGCGCGGATTTCGACGACGACGACCGAGCCGTCGTGCATCCACACCGGCCCCTCGGGAAAGGCCAGGCCCTCGGCGACGATCTCGTGCGGATACATGGCGGTCCCTCCCCGTGTTTCGCGCATCCTGCCGCGCGGCGGGGACCCAGGAAAGACCCGTCAGCTCGGCTTGATCGTCCCCTTGGTCGACGGGTTGGCGGCGATCGTCTTGACTTTCGCCGCCTTGGGCTTGCGCGTTTCCTTGCCCGGTTTCGATGCGCCCTTGGCCATGTTGCTTCTCCTTGCCGATAGGGGACTATCGCCGCCGTCGGCCCGGCTTGGCAAGGCTCATCCCGTTCCCCGCGCGGCGACCGCGTCGATGGCGGCGACGAGCGCGGCGGGCGCGCTGTGGTGGACCATGTGGCCGACGCCGGGCAACACGACGAGCTCCGCCCCGCGCAGCCGTCGCGCCAGCAGCATCGACTGGCTGGCGGGATCGACGATGCGGTCGCCGTCGCCGGTCAAGATGGCGGTCGGCGCGGCGATATGGGCGTAGCGCGTCGCCATGCCGGTCGCCGCCGGGTTCATCGCGGCGGTGTCGGCGGCGCTGGCATCGAGCTGGGAGCGGCGCAGCGCGAGCTTGGCGGGAAAGCCCGCCAGCCAGACGGGCGGCGGCGCGTTGGGTGCGAACAGCTTCGCCGCGACGCTCGGGCCCAGCCAGCGCCCCAGCCCGTTCGCCATCGACGCGCGCAGCGCTGCGCCGACGCCGGGCAACGCGCTCAAGCTGTTGTCGAGATCGAGGCGCGACGAGGGGAAATAGAAGCCCGCGACGACGACGAGGCCCGAAAGCGACTGCGGATGATCGAGCGCCCACGCGCACGCCACCATCGCGCCCCAGCTGTGGCCGACGACGATCGGATGCGTCGCCTTGAGGCGCGCCGCAGCGGCGACGAGCAGCGTCGCTTGGCTCGCCGGCGTCCAGTCGCGCCGGGCCGGTCTCGCCGAATGCCCGAAGCCGGGGCGGTCGAAAAGGATGACGCGGTAACGCCGGGCAAGCGTCGCGACGATGCCGCTCAGCTCGAAATCCTCGATCATCGTGCCGTTGCCGTGGATCAGCACGAGCGGGCGTCCCTGCCCGTGGACGGCATAGCGGAGGCGAACGCCTTCGACGGTGACGAAGCGGTTGCGCGGCTTTGACGCCCGGGGCGCGCGCGCGGCTGCCGCCTGACGCTTCGCACCGGGCTTCGCGGGGGCGGCGACCCGCGCGAGAGCAGCGCGGGTGCGCGCCAGCGACCGCGTCGTCAGCTTCGCCGAACGCCGCCAGTCGGAAAGCGCGCGCGTAAAACTAAAACCTGCCACGTCATTTCCCTGCCGAGTCAGTCGGGCAGGCCGATTGTGCACTGCAGCATAAGCTGCATGCAAGCGGAGAAGCGCGCCTAGTGCAGCAGCTGGCCCCGCCGCGCGCCGGTGCGGAAGGCGTGCAGCAGCTTGAGGATCGCCACCGCACGGTTCGACAAGTCGCCGCGCGCGCGCAGCTCGTCGGGATCGCTGGCGAGGATCATGTCGACATCGCCGAATTCGTCGAGCAGTCGCGCCGCGATCAGGCCGGCGCGGGGCTGCCCGGCAAAGGCGAGCGCGAAACCGAGCAGATCGTCGTCGGCGATGTCGGGGTCATAGCCCGCGTCACCACTCTGGCGCGCCCGTACCGAAGATTGCGCGAAGCTCATGCCGTTCCCCCGTCCCCTTGTGCATAACAATACCGCCGTGGAGGATTGGCAAGCACAAAGGCGGCGCACCCGCGAAACAATCAGGTGATCAAGCGCTCCAGCGCCGCGATCGTGTCGGCCTCGGCGGCGGGTTTGTCGGTGCGGATGCGCGCGATGCGCGGGAAACGCATCGCCACGCCCGATTTGTGCCGCGCAGAGCGATGCAGCGAATCGAATGCGACCTCGAGCACCAGTGCCTTCTCGACCTCGCGCACCGGCCCGAACCGTCCCGTCGTGTGCGCGCGGACCCAGCGGTCGAGCCAGCCGAGCTCGGCGTCGGTGAAGCCACTGTAGGCCTTGCCGACCGGCAGCAGCTCACCGCCCTCGGTCCAGCAGCCGAAAGTATAGTCCGAGTAGAAGCTCGAGCGTTTGCCGTGGCCGCGCTGCGCGTACATCATCACGCAATCGGCGACCAACGGGTCGCGCTTCCATTTGTACCATAGCCCCGTTCGCCGGCCTGCGACATAGGGCGAGTCGCGGCGCTTGAGCATCAGCCCTTCGATGGCGGCGTCGCGCGCGCCATCGCGCAGCGCTTCGAGCGCGGGGAAGTCGGGCGCGTCGATGACCGCCGACAGGTCGAAGCGCGCCATATCGAGGCGCGGCGCAAGGGCTTCGAGGCGGGCGCGGCGTGCGGTCCACGGCAGCGCGCGCAGGTCTTCGGGGCCGTCAAACAATATGTCGTAGAGGCGCACGAACGCCGGAAACTCGGCGATCGCCCTGGCGGTGACGCTCTTGCGCCCGAGCCGCTGCTGCAATGCGTTAAAGCTTGCCGCGCCCTCGTGTTCCACCCCGCCGCCCTGCGCCGCGCCGCGCACCAGCAACTCGCCGTCGAGGACGCACGGCGTCGCGAAGGCGGCGGCAACTTCCGGGAAACTGCCCGTGATATCGTCGCCGGTGCGGCTGAACAGCTTCGTCGTCCCCGCGACATGGACGATCTGGACGCGGATGCCGTCCCATTTCCACTCGGCCGCATAGTCGGCGAGGTCGAGCTTCAGGTCCTCAAGCGGATGAGCGAGCATGAACGGGCGGAAGGTGGCGATGTCCTGCGCGGTCGGCTGAGCGCCGCCGCCGACCCACGCGAAGAGTTCGGGATAGGGTGCCGCGACGCCGTGCCAGACCTCCTCGACCGCCTCGACCTCGACCCCGAACCCTTGCGCGAACGCGGTCTTCGCCAGCCGCGCCGAAATGCCGATGCGCAGCGCGCCGGTCGCAAGTTTGAGCAGCGCATAGCGCGCCTGCGCGTCGAGCCGGTCCATCAGCTCGGCCATCACCCGCGGCGCGTCGGCGCGCGCCAGACCATGGAGGCGGTCGACGACCTCGCCGAGCGTCGGCGCGGGCCGCGTCTCGGGGGTCAGCGGATCGGGCCACAGCAGCGCCACCGTCTCGGCGAGGTCGCCGACATAGTCGTAGCTCATGTTGAACAAGATCGGATCGACGCGGTCCTCGATCAGCGTGCGGATCAATCTCGGCTGCACCGCCTTGAGGTCGAGCCCGCCGGTCAACGCCGCCAGCGCCCAACCGCGATCGGGATCGGGCGTCGCCCTCAGATAATCGCCGATCAGCCGCAGCTTGGCATTGCGCGACCGCGTGTAGAGCAGCGCGTCGAGAAGGGCGGCAAAGGCTTGCATCGGAGGTGTAACGTCGGCGCGGTCAGATCGTCGCGCAGATCGGGGGGGCGTTGCCCGCGCGGCAAAAATCGGGGCGGGTCCGCGTCTCCCGCCAGTATCTCAACAGGCCGACACGTTGGGCCAGCGCCGGGAAGCCCGGTTCGCGGCGAACGCCGGCGAAGATCGGATCCCATGCCACCGGCTCACGCACATCGAAGGGATATTTGAGGGCCAGCACCGCCAATCCGGCGAAAGCCCCCCGCGCGTCGCCGAGCGCCGCGACCATCCGCAGATTGAAATTGTCGATGCAGTTGCACGCTGCGGTCTGGCGCAGCATTTCCGTGGCGGCGGCGCGCCGGTCCGCCGCGTCGCCGCTCGCCAGCGCGCGCAAACCGCCCTCGGCCGCCGCCTTGAGCGCGGGCGGGCCGAACATCGTCGTGCGATCCATCAGTCGCAGCGCCTCGCCATAGTCGCGTGTCCACAGCGAATTGGAGACGACGACATCGGCCAGCAGCCGCTGCTGCGGAACCAGCGCGGCGAGTTCGGCGAAGGTCTGCCGCGCCGCGTCGATGCGTCCGGTACCGGCAAGGATGCGACCGATGCCCGCCAGCGGCGCGCCGTGCAGCGGAACGGTATCGCGGGCGCGCCGGAACATCGCCAGCGCCTCTCCGGCGCGCCCGACGCTGAGCAGGAACCGGCCATAGCCAGCGTAGACGCAGCCGCATTCGGACGGGCGCGCCGCGAGTGCCGCGCGATAGGCCCGGTCGATACCGACCAGGTCGGTTTGGTCCACCAGATAGACCCTGGTGTGCCAGGCGCGCGAATCCCTGGGGTCGAGTGCGAGTGCCTTGGCGGCCGCCATCCGCGCCTCGGCTTTAAAGTCGGCCGCAGCCTCGGGCGGGCTATCGGACCCTACGATCGTCGCGGACATGGCGCGGCTTGACCAGCCGCTGGCAAGGTCGGGTTGAACCTCGGTGATCCGGCGGGCAAGGTCGAGCGCGCGAGGCAAGTCCCCGGTGGCGTTCTCCGCCGCGCATTGCGCGAACATCAGTGTCAGCACCGCGTCGCCGAGCGGCTTGCCGTGCACCGCCTGCTGCGACAGCGCGCACCGCGCGAGCTGGACGGTCGTCGCCGCAGTGCGCGTCGCGAGATGCGCCTGCTCGGGCGGCGGTACGTCGAGCACCCGCGACCATAAGGTGACGCCGCTGCGCGTGTCGTCGATCCGTGCCGCGACGCGGACGATGTCGCCGGCGCGGGCCAGACTGCCGCTCAGCCGGAAATCGCCGCTGGCGCGCGATGTGACCGCGACCTGACCATCCTCGGTAAAGGCCGACCGCGTCGCATCGGCGATGGCGTCGGGCAGCGCGGCGGAGACGCCCGCGTCGAGCCGCTTGTAGCCGGCATACTGCACCATCACGGGCGCGTCGCCGCCGCGCTGTCCCTGCCACACCGCCGCCACGCCGATCACTGCCGCAACGCCCGCAGCCGCCAGCGCCGGAACCACCCAGCGACGCGGCGGTGCCGCCGCTAACCTGGGGTCGGGCAGGGGCAGCGATTGAACCGGAGCCGTCGCGATCGACGAGGCGGACGACGGCGGCGGCGCGACGACCGTCACCGGCTCGACCGTGCCGACCAGCCGGTAACCGACCTTCGGCACCGTCTCGATGCGGAACGCGCCCTCGCCGAAGTCCTCCGCGAGCTTGCGCAGCCGCCCGATGACGCGCGTGATGCTGTCATCGCCGACAATGCGACCGTCCCAGCAGCTGGCGATCAGCGCGTCGCGGCTGACCACCGCGCCGTCCGCGCGCGCCAGCGCGACAAGCACCTGCAAGACACGCGGCTCGAGCGTCTCCCCCGTCGAGACGCGGCGCAGCGGCGGATCGACCTCCAGCACGCCGATGCGGAACATTGCAGACCGTGCCAGATCGATGACCGATTCGTCCTGCAGCATGGCCCCCCCGAACGCGCCGCCGCACGATGCGACACGCGCGTCGCGGCGTAAAGCGTCGGCCAACGCCAATCATCGGGTTTTCATCGGGTTTCCATAGGGCTTTGTGCCGCGTCGCTTCGGGCAAATTCGAGCACGTCGGGCCATGCCGGGCCGCTGGGGGCGTCGGCGAGTTCCGGAGCCGAACCATGAACGCGACCATTATTCTGCGCGGCGCGCTGGCCGCCATGCCACTTCTGCTGACGACGCTTACCTCCGTACCGGTTGCCGCCGGGGTGCTGTCGAACAAGCTGTCGACGAGCTACAGCGACATCGTTCCGTCGAACATCTTCACGCTGAATAACGCCTGCGGCTGCGACGCGTCGTTCAGTTCGGCGGGGATCGACAGTTTCACGCTCGGCGCCAAGTCGCACCTGACCTCGGTGCAGGCGGCGCTGATCGAGATCGACCAGAACGACGCATCGTACAGTGTTGCACCGCATTTCGGCGGGTTCGACCAGACGCAGGGCTATATGGTCAACATCTACAGCTCGGCGTCAGCGGCGGCGGGCAACCTGACCGGCAACGTGTATTCGAAGTCGTTCTTGGCAACCGATCCGATCTTCGGCGGATCGCTGACGATTGCGCCCGGTGCGGGTTTCGCGGCGTTTTCGGCGGCATCGACGCTGGCGACGTTCGGCATCGACGCGACGCTCGAGGCTGGAACCTATTGGTTGGGGGTCATCAGTCTGAACGACCCCGACATCGTCGGGCAGGAGTCGATCTTCATCGGGATGAGCGGCAGCGGTACAGCGAAGCTCGCCAACCCTGGCGGCGGGTGGGGCGCGTTCTTCGGACCCGGCACCCTGTTCGAAGTCGGCGGGCAGGCGGGCTACGCGGTCAACGGCACCGTCCCCGAGCCCGCGACCTGGGCGCTGATGATCGGCGGCTTCGGCCTCGTCGGCAGCGCGATGCGTCGGCGGCGGCCGGCGATGGCTAACGCCTGACGCAAGCGGCCCGCAGCTGCAGTTGCGCTGCGGGCCCGTTTTTTCGCGTAGCGCCGCTCCGCACTCCGTGCTAGCTTTCGAGTCGCAGTCAGGAGACCGCGGTCGGTGCGGATGCGCGAACTCGAGGAGCGGACGGGGGTGGGTCGCGAGACGATCCGCTTCTACATCCGCGAGGGGCTGCTGCCCGAACCCGATCGTGCGTCGCGCAATTCGGCGTCGTATACGGACGATCATGTCACGCGCGTCCGCGCCATCAAGCGGCTGCAGGAGGAGCGCTTCCTGCCGCTCGCGGTAATCCGCAGCCTGCTCGACAGCGACAGCGGCGACCGCTGGCTCGAACCCCAGGCCTTCCCCCAGCTCGACAGCCTGTTGACGCAACGCCTCGACCACGACGCGGCGCGCGTGCCTGTCGCTACCGCGCTGGCGCAGACCGGACACGATGCCGACGATCTCGCCGAACAGCTCGAGACCGGCGCGATCAGCGTCGATGCGAACGGCACCGTCAGCGCGCGCGACGCGGCGATCATGCGCGTGCTGGGCGACCTGAAGGCGGTCGGCTTCACCCGCGACCGCGGCTTCCACGGCGAAGGGATGCGAATCTACTTCGACTTCGTCGAGTGGATCACGACGCAGGAGATGCGGCTGTTTTTCGAGCACACCGCCGGTCAGGTCGGCGAGACCGAGGCCGCCGACATGGCCGAGCGCGGCATCGCGTCGATTAACGAGCTGCTCGGCCTGCTCCGCACCCGCGCGATTTTGGGCAAGCTTGCCGCGCGCCGCCGTATTGCCAACGACAATAGTTGACTGCCTTGGGAGA
This sequence comes from uncultured Sphingomonadaceae bacterium, assembly GCA_964246975.1. GTDB lineage: Bacteria > Pseudomonadota > Alphaproteobacteria > Sphingomonadales > Sphingomonadaceae > Glacieibacterium. Next base: position 40,243 of record CAXTSL010000008.1, on the reverse strand, counting down.
CCGCCGATGACGAATTTCAGCGACACCTACCGCCTTACGCCGACCGGCCCGACGTGGAACGTCGCGCAGGAATTCAAGGCGGTGTTCGACTTCGAATACTCCGACGACCGCAAGGACCTGCTCAAGCTCTACGCCAAGGGCAAGGCGCAGCAATGGGATGCCGAGCACCGCATCGACTGGAGCCAGGAACTCGAATACGAAAACCCGATGGGGTTGCCCGAGCAGCAGATGGCGATCTACGGCTCGCCGCTGTGGGACAAGATGGACAAGAAGAACCGCGTCGAGCTGCGCCGCGCGTTTGCCGGCTGGCAGCTCAGCCAATTCCTCCACGGCGAGCAGGGCGCGCTGATCTGCGCCGCCAAGATCGTCCAGCAGGTCCCAGACCTCGAAGCCAAGTTCTACGCCAGCACGCAGACGATCGACGAGGCGCGCCACGTCGAGGCGTACAAGCGCTTGATCGAAAAGCTCGGCGTCAGCTTCCCGATGACCGGGCCGCTGGCGACGCTGCTCGAACAGGTACTGACCGACAAGCGCTGGGACATGACCTATCTCGGCATGCAGGTCGTCATCGAGGGGCTGGCGCTGGCGGCATTCAGCGGCATCCGCGACATGACGACATCGCCACTGGCGGGCGCAGTCAATGCGTACGTCATGCAGGACGAGGCGCGGCATGTCGCCTTCGGGCGTCTGTCCCTGCGCGAATATTATCCGCATCTGACCGAAGGCGAACGGCGCGAGCGCGAGGAGTTCCTCGTCGAGGCGTGCTATCTGATGCGCGACCGCTTCGAGGCGCGCGAGGTGTGGGAATCGCTCAACCTCGATGCCGACGAGTGCATCAAATACGGCACCGAAAGCCCCAACCAGAAGATGTTCCGGAACCATCTGTTCAACCGCATCGTGCCGATCGTCGCCGACATCGGCCTGTGGGGCCCGACGGTGCAGAAGGGCTACACCGAGATGGGCGTCTATGATTACATGAATGTCGATATCGCGGCGCTGCAGGCCAACGACGAGAAGGTCGCCAACGACTATGACGCACGCCGCCGCAACATCCGCGAGGTCGCGGCGATCGCGGCGGAATAGGCCGGTGCAGGGCCGCGCGGCGCTTGTCGCGGCGCGCGGCGGCCCGTAACACTGTCGCCGACGCCGCAGGGGAACGGCGACGGAGGGACCCGAGGACATGGCGACTGCCGCAGCGAGCGTGACCGGCGATCTCGTTTTCGACGCCAGGCGCGACCGGCTGGTGATCGTCGCGTCCTCGCTGGGCACAATCTTCGAGTGGTATGATTTCTTCGTCTACGGCACGCTCGCGGCGCTGCTCGGCGGGCTGTTCTTTCCGTCGGACAACAGCGGCGCGGCACTGCTCAAGAGCCTCGCGGCGTTCGGCGTCGGCTTCGGCGTCCGGCCGCTCGGGGCCATCGTCTTCGGCTATTTCGGCGATCTCGTCGGGCGCAAATACACGTTTCTGGCGACGATCGCGCTGATGGGACTGGCGACCGCGCTCGTCGGGCTGCTGCCGACCTATGCCGATGTCGGTATCTGGGCCCCCGTCGGGCTGCTGACCTTGCGCGTCCTCCAGGGGCTGGCGCTCGGCGGCGAGTATGGCGGTGCGGCGATCTACGTCGCCGAGCACGCGCCGGTGGCCAAGCGCGGCTTCTACACCAGCTTCATCCAGGCTTCGGTGGTCGGCGGTTTCCTGCTGTCGATCGCCGTCGTGCTCGGCGTCACCGCCGCTGTCGGCAAGGCGGACTTTGCGGCGTGGGGTTGGCGCATCCCGTTCCTGTTCTCGCTGCTGCTCCTCGCGGTGTCGCTATATATCCGCCTGAAACTTAAGGAGAGCCCGATCTTCAGCGCGATGAAGGCGGCAGGCACGACCTCGACCAACCCGATCCGCGACAGCATCCGCGAGCCCGGCAATCTCAAGCCCGTGCTCGTCGCGCTGTTCGGCGTCGCGGCGGGGCTGACGGTGATTTTCTACACCGCACAGTTCCAGGCGCTGTACTTTCTCCAGCAGACGGCGCGCGTCGACCCGGTGGCCGCGCAGCTGATCCTCGCCGTCGCGGTCTGCATTTCGGCCCCGATGTTCGTCGTGGCGGGCTGGCTGTCCGACAAGGTCGGGCGCAAGCCGCTGATGGTCGCGGGTTACGGCCTGACGCTGATCTTCCTGTTCCCGCTGTTCCACCTGATCGCCGACGCCGCCAACCCCGCGCTCGCGGCGGCGTCGGCGCGGGCCCCGGTGCGGATCGCCAATGCCTCGTGCGACTACAACCCGTTCGCGCCGGGCAAGCAGGCGAGCGAATGCGCGCAGGTGCTCGACTATTTCGCCAAGCACGGCGTCGCATATACGAAGGTTCCGGGGTCGGGCGACGAGCTTAACCCGATTCCGATCGTCACCATCGGCACCGCGCGCATTGAAGGCCTGCAGCCCGTACGGTTCGAGACCGCGCTGCGCGACGCGGGCTATCCCGGGTCGGTCGATGCGGCGACGGGCAAATGGGACCTGCGCGCCGATCCCGCGACGCGCGACGACCTGACGATCCTGTTCGCCTGCGTCATGCTCGGGCTGCTCAGCGCGATGACCTATGGGCCGGTCGCGGCGATCTTCGTCGAGCTGTTCCCGGCGCGCATCCGCTATACCTCGATGTCGGTGCCCTATCATATCGGCACGGGCTATTTCGGCGGCTTCCTGCCGTTCGTGGCGCAGTATATCGTGGTCAAGACCGGCGATGTCTTCGGCGGGCTGTGGTATACGTTCGCGGTGGTCGCGGTGGCGATGGTCGTTACGCTGCTGTGGCTGCCCGAGACGCGGGGCCGGGATATTCGGGCGTGAGCATCCAGGTTTCTCCGTCGTCATGCTGGCGAACGCCAGCATCCAGTGAGGTCCGCGCGGACGTGGCGCCCGCTTGCCGCGAAGTGGATGCTGGCGTTCGCCAGCATGACGACGACGTTTGGTGAGCCTCCTCTCCGGCATCCGCGTCGTCGACCTCAGCCAGATCGTCTCCGGCCCGCTGGCGGCGTGCATCCTCGCCGACCAGGGCGCCGAGGTGATCAAGGTCGAGACGCCCGGCGGCGACCCGGTGCGCGGTTTCGGCCCCGCCAAGGGCGATCTCAGCGCGACCTTCATCGCGGTCAATCGCGGCAAGCGGGCGATTGTTTTAGACCTGAAGCAATCTGCGGGCGGCGCGGTGCTGCGCAACCTGATCGCGCGCGCCGACGTGCTGATCGAGAATTTCCGCCCCGGCGTCATCGAGCGGTTGGGTTTCGGTTACGAAGTGTGCCGCGCGCTCAATCCGCGCCTGATCTTCGCGTCGATCAGCGGCTTCGGCCCCGACGGGCCCTATGCCAGCATCCGGGTGTACGATCCGGTGGTGCAGGCGGTGTCGGGGCTGGCGGCGACGCAGACCGACGCCGACGGGCGACCGGGGCTGATCAAATCGCTGATCGCCGACAAGGTCACGGGACTGACGGCGGCGCAGGCGATCACGGCGGCGCTGTTCCACCGCGAGCGCACAGGGGAGGCGCAGCGCGTCGATATCGCGATGCTCGACGCGGCGGTGGCGTTCAACTGGCCCGACGGGATGTATAACCACAGCTTCCTCGACGACGCGCCGCCGCCGTGGCCGCCCTATGGCGACACCAATGCGACGCGCGACGCCGCCGACGGGCACGTCGTCGTCGGGGCGCTGCAGGATGCCGAGTTCGCCGCGCTGGTGCGCGCGCTGGGGTGCGACGACCTCGCCGACGATCCGCGCCTGCAGAGCTTTGCGGGGCGGCTGCGCCACCGCGCCGAGTATCAGCCGCGCCTCACCGCCGCGCTGGCGGGGCAGGATCTCGACGCGCTGATGGCGGGTTTCGTGCGCGAGGGCGCGGTCGGCGGGCGCGTCAGCACGCTCGCCGGGGTCGCGGGCGACGCGCAGGTCGTTCACAATGCTCTGGTCGCGGTGACCGATCACGGCGCGCTGGGCCGCGTCCGGACGGCACGCCACGCCGCGCGCTTCGCGGGCACGCCGGTGCCGCCGCCACGGTGCGCGCCGCATCTGGGGGCTGACACGCGCGGGGTGTTGACCGAGATTGGACGGAGCGACGCGGAGATCGCCGAGTTATTCGCCAGCGGAGCGGCGGTCGCCACGGCTTGACCGTCATCCCCGCGAAGGCGGGGACCCAGCCCGCTTACAACGACGCCAGCGAAGCTGTCGAAAGCCTTGTCGAAGAGGGCTGGGTCCCCGCCTGCGCGGGGATGACGGCAAGTTGCCGTTGTGTCCGCCCTCAAACCGCCGCGACGCTCACCGTGATCGCGATCGGGGTCAGCGGGCCGCTGCTGGTCAGGAAGGCGATGTCGGCGGCGTCGCGCCCGTGGGCGATGCGGATCAGCCCGGCGACGGGCGCGAGACCCGTCGGGTCGACGAGCCACCAGCCCTCGCCGAGCCAGACCTCGAACACCGCATGGAAATCGGGCGGGTCGAGCGCCAGCGCATACGCCGCGACCGCGCGCGCGGGGATGCCGCGTTGCTGACGCCGTGAACATAGTCGAGATGGCCGCGCAGCCAGTCGACGATGGCGATCGCCTTGCCCCCGCCCGTCAGCGTCCCGAACTCGCGAGCCGCGAAGCGCAGGAACTGGTCGGCGGGGCAATAGCGGCTCGGCAACAGATAGGGCAGCACGTCGGCGGGCAGGTCGCTCCACGCGTGCTGCTGCAGGTCGGGATGTAACTCGACGCGCGGCTCGACCTCGACGAGCGCGCGATAGACGATCTCGACATTGCCTTCGACGACGCCGCGTAGCAACCGCCCGTCGCCGAGATCGTCGGCCGCGAGCGCGTGGAACGGCGTCACGCTCAGCGATTCGGACAGGATCGTCTGGCCGGGGGCGCGCGCCACCTCGACCTTCGCCATGATCTCGGTCGGAGCGGCGTAATGGTTGGCGATGTGCGATTGGGCGAGCAGGCGCATGGGGGTCCGTTCGGGTCGGGTTGGGCTTCTCTTTCCGCCGTCATGCTGGCGAACGCCAGCATCCACTTCGCAGCAAGCGAATTTGACGTCCGCGCGCTCGAACATGGATGCTGGCGGTCGCCAGCATGACGATGCCGGAGTCAGGGCAATAGCGCGAGCAGAGCGAAACTCGCCAGCCAATGTTCCCCCATGAAATCGCCGCCGATATGCGGCAGCGCGGCGGCGAGGTGGCGCTCGCCTGCGGCGTGTGCGACGTGCGCCAGCGGCAGGCGTTCGCCCAGCGCGCGCCAACTCCACGCGCGGCTGAGGTTGAGGCCATCGAGGTGTACGATCTTGCCGTCGCTGCGGTCGCTTGGGTGTGCGGGCGCGAACAGGCTGGCGGGTTCGCCTTGGTCGAGCCGCGGCAGGAAGGCGGCGAACCAGTCGTCGAAGTCGCGCGGCGGCAGTAGGCGGAGCAGGCAGTGCGCCTCGGTCAGCACCGGCGACAGGAAGGCGTCGCCATCGGGTTCCCAGCCTTGCGCGTCGCGGTCGCCGAGGTACCAGTCGCGCGCCCTGGCGGTCAGCGCCAGCGCGAGGTCGCGGTCGTGCACGCTCGCCCAGTCGTGCGCGAGGAGCAGCGCGAACGCGGTGTTGCCGTGCGCGCCGGTACGGTTGGGGTAGGTCGCCTTGGTCAGCCACGCGGCGAAGCGCGCCGCGAACGCGCGTGCGAGCGGTTCGAGCGTGCGCCCGAGTGGTCCCGCGTGCCGCGCCGCCTCGCCGTGCAGCGCCAGCGCCCACGCCCAGCCATAGGGCCGCTCGAACCCGGCGCTGGCGGGCCGGTCGAGATAGGCGCGCTCGGCTTCGATCTTGGCGGAGGTGAAGCTCGTGGCGGCAAGGTCACGGATAGCCCGTGCCTCGGACAGCTGCGGGTACAGCCGCGCGACGGTGAGCAGCAGCCACCAGCCATGCACGCAGCTGTGCCAGTCGAAGCTGCCGAAGAAGATCGGGTGGAGATCGCGGGGGCTGCGCGCATCGGCGTCGGCGGTCAGCACATGGTCGAGCTTGTGCGGCCATTCGCGCGCGACATGCCCGAGGGCGAGGCGCGCAAACTGCGCGGCGAGAGTGGCGGTGAGCCTCATCGGAACGCCAGCAGGTAGAGCAGGGCGGTGTTGATCGCCAGCATCGGCAAGGCCGTCGCGACCTGCGCGCGGATGACGCCGTAGCGGTCGTCGAGTTCGAGCAGGGTCGCCGGCACGATGTTGAAATTGGCCGCCATCGGGGTCAGCAGCGTGCCGCAGAAGCCCGACAACATGCCGAGCGCGCAGACCACCGCCGGGTCGCCGCCGAAGCCGCGCACCAGCAACGGCAGGCCGACCGCCGCCGTCATCACCGGAAACGCCGCAAAGGCATTGCCCATGACGATCGTGAACAGCGCCATGCCGCCGGTATAGGCGACCACGGCGGCGAGGCGGCTGCCGTCGGGGATCACCGCGCCGACGCCGTCGCCGACGAGGCCGCCGACGCCCGCCAGCGCGAACACAGCGCCGAGCGACGCCAGCATCTGCGGCAGCACGCACGCCCAGCCGATCGCGTCGATCAGGCGGCGGCCTTCCTGCAGCGGCGCGAGGACGGGGGGCCTCAACCACAGCATCGTAACCGCGAGCGCGATGACGACACCGAGCGCGAGGCTGATCAATGTCACCTGCTTGGGATCGACTAGCCCCGAGTCTTTGAGCACCAGCGTGCCAAGCAGCGCGGTCGCTGGCACGATCAGCGCGGGGAGGAACAGCCGGTTGCCGTAACGCGCCGAGGCGGCGCGGCGCGCGTCGGGGCCGGTCGTCGCGGGATCGCTGCGGCGGAGCACGCCGGTCCCCGCCAGCGCCACCAGCGCCAGCACCAGCACGCCGTTGCCGAGATCGCCCAGCCGGTCGCCGCCGAGGAAGCTGAGCGCGAGGAGGGCGTGGAAGGCGGCGTTGCCGGGGCGGCGGTCGCGCAGGCCCAGCACCGCGAACGCGGCGAACATCAAGCCCGCGAGGGCGTAGGCGGCGGTCAGGGTGATCATGACATTTCTTCCCCCTCCCCTCTCTCCGCTGCGCGGGGAGGGGAGGGGGAAGAAGGAGCAGGCGGTCCCAACCTCCGATCCAGCCACCACATCCTTCCCCCATGCACCGCCACCGCCGCCACCGCACTGGGAATCGCCCATACCGACAGCTCGAGCGGCGCGAGGACGATCCCGTTGGCAGCGAGGAACCCGATGATCAGCAGGATCGAGGCGATCGCGATGAAGATATCCTCGCCGAAGAACACTCCGATGTTATCGGTCGCTGCGGTGAGCGCACGGATGCGCTGGCGGCCCGCGTCGTCGACGACGCCCTGCGCGGCAGCGGCGGCTTCGGCCATCGGCGCGACGAGCGGCCGGACCGTCTGCGCGTGCCCCGCCATGTCCTTGAGGCCCACGGCGGCACTCAACTGGCGGAATAACAGGTAGACGAACAACAGTCGTCCGACGGTCGCGCCACGCACGCCGGCGATGACGGCGCGCGCCCGCGCCTGCAGCCCGCTGCGCTCGAGCAGGCCGACGACGGGCAGGACGATCCACACGACGGTGACGAAGCGATTGTCGTTGAACGCCTTGCCGAACGCCGCGACGATCGCCGCCGGTGCGAGCCCCGCGCCGAGCCCCGTCGCCGCCGCCGCAAGCGTCACGACGAGCAGCGGATTAATCCGCAGCGCGAAGCCGACGACGATGACCGCGATGCCCGACAGCGCCAGCAAGTTCGTTGCTCCCCTTGGCCGACCGCGACCATACACGCGGCGTTCAGCGCGACAACGCCACCGCAGGCGCGATTGCTGAGGAGCATCGGCGATGACGAGGACGCCCGGCCTGCTGCCCGCTCTGATCGGTGCCGCCGTGCTGCTCGCCGCCGCCGCGCCGCAACCTCCGCCGCCGCCGCTGCCGGTCGCCAGCCGCACCACGACGACGACGGTGTTCGGCAACGACGCCTGCCCCGCCGCGCCGCCCGACGAGATCGTCGTCTGCGCGCGCCTGCCCGAGAGCGAGCGCTATCGCATCCCGAAGAAGCTGCGCAAGAACAAGGTGGCGCGCGCCGACCAGCCGTGGGCCAGCCGCGTCGCGACGCTCGACGAGGCGGCGCGAGCCCAGCGCCCCAACAGCTGCTCGGCGGTCGGTTTCGGCGGCCAGGGCGGCTGCACCGCCGCGATGCTGCGCCAATGGGCCGAGGAACGCCGCGCCGAGGGCAAGCGCGCGGGGATCGAGTTCTAGTCGCGGCGAGGTGCTACTCGGTCGGCAGGAAATCGGGCACCGACAGGTAGCGTTCGCCGGTGTCGTAGTTGAACCCCAGCACCCGCGCGCCCGGCGGCAGTTCGGGCAGTTTCTGCACGATCGCCTGGAGCGTTGCGCCGCTCGAGATGCCGACGAGCATCCCCTCTTCCGACGCGGCGCGCAGCGCCATCGCCTTGGCGGCGGCGGGATCGACCTGAATGACGCCGTCGAGCAGCTGGGTGTGGAGGTTCGCCGGGATGAACCCCGCGCCGATACCCTGGATCGCGTGCGGCCCCGGCTGGCCGCCCGAGATGACCGGCGACAGCGTCGGTTCGACCGCGAAGACCTTCATTTGCGGCCAGTGGGGCTTGAGCGCCTGCGCGACCCCGGTGATGTGACCGCCCGTCCCCACCCCGGTGATCAGCGCATGCGGCGGCGCGTCGGCGAAATCGGCAAGGATCTCCTGCGCCGTGGTGCGGACATGGACGGCGATGTTGGCGGGGTTCTCGAACTGCCCCGGCGTCCATGCGCCGGGCGTCGCGGCGACGATCTCGGCGGCGCGCTCGATGGCGCCCTTCATGCCCTTCTCGCGCGGGGTGAGGGCGAAGCTTGCGCCGTAGGCGAGCATCAGGCGGCGGCGCTCGATCGACATCGACTCGGGCATGACGAGCATGAGCTTGTAGCCCTTGACCGCCGCGACCATCGCGAGGCCGATGCCGGTGTTGCCGCTGGTCGGCTCGACGATGCAGCCGCCGGTTTTCAGGCTGCCGTCGGCTTCGGCCGCCTCGACCATCGCCAGCGCGATGCGGTCCTTGATCGAGCCGGCGGGATTGGCGCGCTCGGACTTGATCCACACCTCGGCGTCGGGGAACAGCCGCGCCATCCGGATATGCGGCGTGTTGCCGATGGTGGCGAGGATGTTTTCGGCTTTCATCGTGACACTCCGGCTTCGGCCTGTTCGGCGGCAATAGCGGATTTCGCTTCGGGCGTTGAGTCCCCGGGCGCGACGAAACGGTCGGCGCGGCGGAGTTCGGGGAACACCACAGCCCAGATAATCGTCACGAGGATCGCGCCGATACCGCCGAGCACCACCGCCTCGACCGGGCCGAACCACGCCGCCGTCAGCCCGCTCTCGAACTCGCCCAACTCGTTCGACGCCGAAATGAACAGCATCGACACCGCCGAGACGCGCCCGCGCATCGCGTCGGGAGTGTGCAACTGGATCAGCGACGAACGGACATAGACCGAGATCATGTCGGCCGCCCCCAGCACCGCGAGGCAGCCGAGCGACAGCATGAGGTTGCGCGACAGGCCGAAGATCAAAGTCGCCAGCCCGAAGATGCCGACGCAGGCGAACATCGTCGCGCCGACATGGCGCGCCAGCGGTCGCCTCGTCAGCCACAGCGCGGTCAGCGCCGCGCCGAACGCGGGCGCGGCGCGTAGCGGCCCCAGCCCCTCGACGCCGACATGCAGCACATCGCGCGCGAACACCGGCAGCATCGCCGTCGCGCCACCGAGCAACACGGCGAACAGGTCGAGGCTGATCGCCCCCAGCACGATGCGGTTGCGTCGGACATATGACAGGCCCTCGACGGTGGAGCGCCACGGCGAGGCGTCCGATGGCTTGGGCAGCGCGACGGGGCCGATGGCGAACAGCGCCGCCAGCGCGATGCCGAACAACGCGGTCGCGGCGAGATAGGGGGTCGCCGAGCTGGCAGCGAACAGGAACGCGCCGAGCGGCGGACCGACCACCGCGCCGGTCTGCCAGCCGATCGAGTTCCACGCGATGGCGGTCGGCAACATGTCGCGCGGCACGAGGTTGGGGCCGAGCGCGGTCATCGACGGACCGGCAAAGGCGCGCCCGACGCCAAGCAGCACCGCGACGACGAACAGCGCGGGCAATGTCACCGCGTCGTTCAGCGCGAGCGCCCCGAGCACGCCCGCGCACGCGACCTCCAGCGCCAGCGCCGCACGCGCCAGATAGCGCCGGTCGACGCGGTCGGCGACATAGCCGACGACGAGGGTCAGCAGGAACAGCGGCAGGAACTGCGCCAGCCCGATCATCCCGAGCAGGAACGCCGCATCCTTCGGCGGCATAGTCAGCCGCGCGATGGCATAGACCTGCCAGCCGATGACGATGACCAGCATCATGCCGCCGACAGTGGCGGCGAAGCGCGCCACCCAGAAGGCGCGGTAGTTCGGGATGCTGAACGGCGAGGGCATGCCGCGGGGGTTAGGGGTGCGCGGTCGGCACGGCAACCCGCATCAGATCAGCGTCGCCTGACCGGTCTCCTCGGGCGCGGCCTTGAACATCGCGGGGCTGACGTTGGGGATGATCGGGCGTTTCCCCGCGAAGAGTTCGGCGAGCGTCAGGATCTGGATGCGCGGTACCTGCGCGTGCAGGCCGGTCTCGAAGAACCCCGCCGCCGCCGCGCGCTTCTCCATCTCGCGCGTCGGGAGCGCCGCCATGATCAGGATGCCCAGCGCCGCTTTTTCGCGACCGATGGTCTCGACGAGACTCTCGATGAAGTTGACGCCCTTGGTCTGGCCGCCCTTGACCGACACGATCGCCTTCTCGTGCGTCGCCTTGCCGGCGGCCGCGTCATAGCCGTTGAAGAACAATAGCCCGTCGATGCCGCCGTCGGGGCCTTTCTGGCCGCCCTTCCACGGTCGCGCGCCAAGCCAGGTGACGACCCATTTCTGGAACTCGTGCTTGTCGCGGCGCGCCAGCTCTTCGGCATCGGCGAGGCTTTTGGGCAGGCCCTCGGTGGTGAAGGCAAGCCCCGGAAAGGCGTCACGCAGGCGCTTTTCGATCAGCGCGATCGACAGATGCGTGATGTCGATGCCCGCCCAGCGCCGCCCGAGCTTTTCGGCGGCGTGCACCGCCGTACCGCAGCCGCAGAACGGGTCGAGGACGACATCGCCGGGGTTCGACGACGCCGCTATAATGCGCTGAAGCAGCGCGAGGGGCTTTTGCGTCGGGTAGCCGAGACGTTCGGCAGCGCGCGCGTTGATCGGTGGAATGTCGGTCCAGATCGAGGTGATCGCCGTCCCCGCCTGTTCGTCGCGATAGCGGATGAAGCGCGGTCGTTTGCTTAAGTCGAGTTCGCCGTCCGCCCTGCGCGGGTACCAGATCAGCCCCGCGTCATCGAGTTCGGTCATGCGGTCGATCGAGAAACGCCAGCCCATCGACGGACTCGGAAAACCCTTCCACGCATACATCATGCGCGGGCGCGGTGCTGGACTGAGCAGCGAGGTCAACTGGTATTGCCGTCCTGTGCTGTCGACGCTCGAATAGTGCGACGCGATATAGGCTTCGGTGTGCGGCGTTATCGGCGTGTTCCAGGTAAACGTGTCGCCCTTCGTATAGAAGAACAGAATGTCGGCAACGCGGCTCCACGTCTTGCTATCGTTGTGGACGCCGGTACGCTTCCATGTGATTTCGTTGCGATAGTTCGCCACTCCGAACACCGCGTCCAGCACCAGCTTGAGATAGTGGCTCGCGGTCGGGTCGCAGTGGAGATACAGGCTGCCCGTCGGTTTGAGGACGCGGTGGAGTTCGGTCAGGCGTACCGCCATCATCGCGATATACGCCATCATCGCGTTGTCGTGGAGGAACTGACGCATCGCGACGACAAGCTGCGCGAGGTCGGTATTCGCGCCGTCGCGGACACGTGTCCATGCGGCCTCCGCCGACAGGCCCCAGACCCATGTGTCCTCGAACGCCTCGATCTGGCTGTCGGCGGTCTTGCCGTCGGGCGAGCGAAACAGCTGGCTGTAGGTCGCGTTCGAATTGAACGGCGGGTCGAGGTAGATCAGGTCGACCGATGCGTCAGGAAACGCCGCGCGGTCGCCGAGCCATTCGAGATTGTCGCCGTAGTACAGCCGATTGGTCATGCGGTTCCCGTGTCCCGCCGCGACGATAGCCGCAGCGGGGCGGGCGCGCCACCGATTCACGCCACGGCGCGCCCCTTGAGAAAATCGGGCCGGTGTCCCGATTTGCGCCAATAATCAGCCAGCCCGATCGCCTCGCAGAGCGGCAGGAAACGCGCGTCGGTGCGCATCGGCGCGGTCGGCGGCACGAACAACATCATCGTCTTGCGCCGCCGCTGGTCGTTGACCGATGCCGTCCCCGCCGCGTGGACCATGTCGACGGTCACCGGCCCGCGTTCGAGCAGATAGCCGTTGGCGACCGCAAAAGCCGCGTCGAGCGCACCGAGGGCGCTGAGAAACAGGATCGCACTGACCGCAAAGCCTTCGCCCTTGCGCGCCCGGTCGAGGTTATCGGCAATCGCCGCAGCGACATCGACGGGTCGACGCGAATGCAGCGCGCGCACCGACGCGGCCAGCTGGTCGAGGTACGGCGACCCCGGCTGACGCTGCTGCCCCTGCTCGATCAGCCGCAGCGCCGCTGCCGTTCGTCCGGTGAACGCCAAGGTCTGCAGCCGCGCCAGCCAGACGCCCGGATGACGCGGCCAGAGCGCCATCGCCCGCCCGACGACACGGTCGGCTTCGGCGGCACGACCGTTGGCCCAGAGGCCGTAGACGTAGTGATACTGGTAGGTCGGCGAGAGCGGCTCGCGCTTGGCGAGCGGTTCCGACAGGGCCAATTGCGCGCGTGGTCGTCCCGTCGCCATGCTGAAGACGGTCAGCGCGTTGAGTGCGTCGGCGTTGCCCGGTGCGACCGCGAGAACACCGCGCAGCCGTCGCTCGGCCCCCATCCAGTCGCCATAGATCGGCGCCAGCGTCGCCAGCGCCGCGAGCGCGTCGCCCTGGCGCGGATCGAGCGCGAGTGCCTTGCGCGCCGCCCTCTCAGTGCTGGCGACTGCCGCTGCGGTCTCGTCGGGATCGGCATATTCGGCGGTGTTGCGCCACGCCAGGGCGAGCGTGCCCCAGGCCTCGGCGTTGGCCGGCGCCAACGCCACCGCCTCCTTAAGAAAGCCAAGCCCCTGCTGTTCGCTTTCGGGCAGCTCGTCGCGCAGGGCGACGCGCGCGCGCGCGACGAGATCGGCCGCGCGCTGGGCATTCGGATCGGGACGCGGCCACCAGACCACGCCCGCCGCCGCCGCGACGGCAAGGCCCGCAGCGCCGACCGTCACGGCCCGCCGCGACACCGGCACCGCGCCCGGCGGCTCGACCGCAGCCAGCCCGGCGGTGTCGGGGGGCCGCGTGAACTGCACCGCATTGTCGACCGGCGCGCCCCCGTCGTCGATGGTCGCGGTGCCAATCAGCCGATAACCCGCCTTGGAGATCGTCTCGACACCGAGTCCCGTGCTCCCGACATCTTTCAAGGCGCGCCGAATCGCGAAGATCGTGCGGGTCAGGGCATCGTCGCCGACCAGCTGCCCCGACCAGCAGCGCGCCATCAGCGTCTCGCGCGTCACCACCGCGCCATCGGCGTCGGCGAGCGCCATCAACACCTGCATGACGCGCGGTTCGAGCGCCGCGTCCCCCGACGGGCCGCGCACTGTCCGCAATGCCGGGTCGATCAGCGTGTCGCCGAAACGCAAATCGTCGCGCACCGCGAGCGCCGAGACGTTGGGCAGCAGCGCACGTCGACCGTGCATCCCTTTGACTCCGAACGTCCCCGGAAAATCATCACAAATCGATCAGGCCATCATCATGGCCGAGAAAAGCGATTCGGGCGAGTCCTGCGGCTCGCCCACCGTCGCCCAAACGATACGTAATCGACCACAGGAGACCGATCATGAAGTCACGCTCGTTCATCGCTGCGGCCACACTCGCCCTCGGCCTCGCCGCCAATCCCGCCGCCGCCGCCTTCGTCGATCCGACGGGCGATTATCTGGCCAGCTTCGCTGGTCCCCAAAACGCCGATCTCGACATACTGTCGGGGTCCGCCACCTACAACGACAACGACCTGTTTTTGACGCTGACCTTGAACGGCGCGTTCGGCACGACCGCGGGATCGGCGTTCCTTTGGGGCGTTGATCGGGGCAGCGGCCTCCCCCGGCTGGTCACCTCGGGGCCCCCGGCGGTCGGCCCGAACAGCGTTCTGCTCGATGCCGTGGTGCGCTTCGACGCTGACGGCAGCGGGCGCGTCGTGACCTTTCCGGTGGTCGGCGCGCCGACGACGGTGCTGCTCAGCCCGTCGGCAATCACCATCGCGGGCAACACCGTCAGCGGGCGCATCGCGCGCGCGCTGCTGCCGTCGACCGGGTTCGGCTTCGGCGGCTACACCTACATCGCCTGGTCGCGCTCGGCACTCGGCAGCCAGGCCTTGATCGCCGACCTGGCGCCCGATGGCGCAAGCGTCACGGCGGGCGCGGTTCCCGAGCCTGCCAGCTGGGCGCTGATGATCGCGGGGTTCGGCGTGACCGGAGCAATGGCACGCCGTCGCCGGACGGCGGCCGTCACGGCCTAGCTGTCAGCGGTCGCTGGTGCCGCGCGGCCGCCCGGTCAGGCGGCGCGCACCGGCAGCGCGCGACGGCGGCGCGCCGCGACGCCGGTCAGGCCGAACCCGCCGAGCAGCAAGGCCCAGGTCGCGGGCTCTGGCACGGCGGGCGCTACACCGGGATTGACCTGATAGCTGATGCTGATGCTGTCGATCAGGCGCGGCGCGTCGAGCGTGTCGATGCTGCCGCCGCCGGTCAGGCCGGTGAAGCTGAATGCATCGCCGAATGCCCGTCCGCCGAGAAAGCTCGTGCAATTGCCGCACCCTGCCGGGGTCGGATTCGGCAGGTCGCCGACGAGGCCGCTGAGCAGCAGGCTGCCGGTGGTCGAAGCGAACACCGGGCTGGTCGGTCCCTCGAGGTTGAAACCGAGGAACTGGGCGTAGCTGGGTGTGGCGATGCTGGCCGGAACGACGAAGGCTCCGTCGAGCGTCACGGTCGCGTCGATGACATCCCCCGCGTCGAGGGTGAACGGCGTGAACCCGGTCAGCAGGAGCGTCCCCGACTGGAACTGATAGCCGCCGAACGTGAAGTTGTTCGTCGTCGTGTCCGCGACGATACCGGTCAAGTTCAGTGTGACGGTGACCGCTGCGGCGGGCGTTGCCGAGATCGGTGCCACGACCGCAGTGGCGAACGCGGCGATGAGCAGTGCGGTGCGAAACATTTGGCCCTCCAGCGATTGTCCCGGACCGTGATAGGCGTACCGCGCCGCTGCCGCAGCCTCCCGGAATCGTGGGGTTTTCGCAAATCCTTGATGAATCGTTGCGATTGTGCGAGCGTCCGCGCTCGACCCAATGAGGCCGAAACGATGTTGTCGCGCATGCTTGCCCTCGCCGAACCGGCGCTCGCCGCCCCCGATGCCGCAGCCGCCAGCCGGGCCTTCTTCGCCGCGCTCGAACCGCTTGGCGCGACCTATCTCCAGACGCGCGCCTATCGCCGCCCGTCGGCACGGCTGACCAGCGCCAGTCACTGGCAGGCGGGCGGCTTCATCGTCCGCGAGGCGCGCGCCGGATGGGAGGGCAGTGCGGGGTTCGACTATATCTGCTTCGAGCATAATCCGCTGCTCGCCGCGATCCGCCTCGGCCTGACGCGCTATCGCTTCAGTGATTTCGCGCCGCGCGGGCGCAAGCACGGGGCCTATTGGGAAGCGCTCGGCGAGGCGGGTATCGACGATGCGCTGTGCGCGACCGCGTACGGCGCCGACGGCGCGATCGCGTCGCTCCATCTCGGCTTCGCGCGCGGCGCGCTGGGCGGCGAGGCGGCGGTCGCCGCGCAGATGGCGGGGCTGCTGCTGACCGAATATCTGCTCGGCTTCGGTATCGCAGTTGGCACCCCCGCGCCGCGCCTGACGCCGCGCGAACGCGACGCGCTCGCCTATGTCGCCGAGGGCAAGACCGACTGGGAGATTGCGACGATCCTCGGCGTGTCCGAATCGACCGCCCGCTTTCATGTCGACAACGCGCGGACCAAACTCGGTGCGGTCAACCGCGCGCACGCCGTCGCACGCCTGCTGAGCGCGAGGCTGATTTAAAGCGTTTCCAGCCGGATGGCATCATCCGGCGGTCAAGAAAACGCGGCAGCCGATAGACAACGCTAAAGGTCGATCCGGCGCGCGCCGAGCCGCTCGATTTCGGCGGCGTCGTGGGTGACATAAAGGATCGGCACGCCGGCGCTGTCGCGCAGCGCCTCGATCAGCGTCAGCACCTCGCCGCGCCGCGCGCGGTCGAGATGCGCCAGCGGCTCGTCGAGGAGCAGCAGGCGCGGTCTGCTGAGCAGTGCTCGCCCGATGGCGACGCGCTGCGCCTCGCCGCCCGACAAATGGCGCGGCCAGCGATCGAGGAGATGCGCGATGCCGAGGTCGCGCGTTATCGCTTCGAGGTCTGTGTCGTCGGCCGCGCCGTAGAGCAGATTGGTGCGGACGCGCAGGTGCGGGAACAGCCGCTTGTCCTGGAAGACGAAGCCGATGCGGCGGCGCTCGGGCGCCACGTCGACCCCGGCGGCGGCATCGAACAGGACTGCGTCGTCGACCGCGATGGACCCGGCATCGGGGCGCGACAGACCGGCGATCATGTCGAGAACGCTGGTCTTGCCCGCCCCCGACAGGCCGAACAGCGCGGTGACCCGGGCTTCGCTGGCGAACGACAGCGCAAGATCGAAGTCGCCGAGCCGCTTGCGAACCTCGACGGCGATCATCGGCGATGCGCCGCCGCGCGGCGCTGGACGACCCCCGCGCCGAGCAGTGCGGCGAACGCGATGGCGATCGACAACAAAGTCAGGCGTCCCGCCGCCGCGTCCTGCCCCGGGACCTGCAGCAGCGCGTGGATGGCGAGCGGCAAGGTCTGCGTCTCGCCCGGAATGTTCGACACGAAGGTCTGCGTCGCGCCGAACTCGCCGAGCGCGCGCGCGAAGCCGAGCACGGCGGCGGCGCTGATGCCGGGCAGCGCCAGCGGCAGCGTGACCGTGCGGAACACCCGCGCGCGCGATGCGCCGAGCGTTCGCGCCGCACCTTCGAGGCGCGGGTCGATGGCTTCGAGCGCCAGGCGCAGCGGCCCGGTCATCAGCGGCAACGCCATGACGCCGGCAGCCACCGCTGCGCCCGTCCAGCGGAACAGCACCGGCGGCCCCAGTACGCCCAGCACGCCCGAGGGGCTGAAGGCGAGGAGCAGCAGATAGCCGACGACGACGGGCGGCAAGACCAGCGGCAGCGTCACCAACGCCTCGACCAGCGACTTGCCGAAGAAATCGTGCCGCGCCAGCAGCCACGCGAGCGCGAACGCAATCGGCAGCGTGACCAGCGTCGCGACTCCCGCAACGCGCAGCGACAGGCCGATGGCGGCGACTTCGGCGGGGGTCAGCGGCGCGATCAGGGCGCGACCGCGAAGCGCAGCCGTACCAGCTGCCGCACCGACCGCGCGCCGCGCGCATCGCCGATGGCGAGCAGCCGGTACGGCCCGTCGGCAGCCGCCAGCGGCTTGCCGTTGCACGTCCCTGCCACCAACACGGGCGCGTTGCCCAGCGTCCGCTCGATCTCACCGAGCGTGAACACGGCGTGGTAGCCGTCGGCCCCTTCGGCGATGATCAGCTGGCGCAACGCGTCGCCGCGCACCGCCTCGCCGGCAGGCATCCCGGCGCGCGCGGCGATGTCCGCCAGCCAGGCACCGTCGCACGTCAGCGGTTGTCCGTGGATCAGCCACGCGCCGTGCGCCGGGGGCAACCCGGCCAGCGCAGCCGGGGTCAGTTCGACCGGCGCTGGGGTTGCGGCGACAGCGGCGGCGATGAGCGCGGCGAGCATCACTTGACCGCGAACCCGCGCGCCCGAAACGTCGCACGCGCCTGCGCGCCTTCGAGGTACGCAAGGAAGGCGCGCGCTTCGGGGTCCACAGCCTTTCGAACCAGTGCGACGGGATAGACGATGGGCGGGTGGCTCGATGCCGGAAAGGCTCCGGCGACGAAGACCTTCGACGAAGCGCGCGCGTCGGTGGCGTAGACGATGCCCGCCCTCGCTGCGCCGGTCTCGACATAGGCGAGCGCAGCGCGGACGTTCTCGGCGCGCACGAGATTGGCCTCGACCGATGGCCAGATGCCGAGACCGATCAGCGCCGCCCTGGCGTATTTGCCCGCGGGGACCGAGTCGGGGTCGCCGGTCGCCCATTTGCCGTCGCCGATGAGGCCCGCGAAGTCGAAGCCGCGTCGGATGGCGAGCCGCTGCGGCGCGCTGGCGGGGACGACGAGGACGAGGCGGTTGCCGAGCAGCGCGCGACGGCTGGTGCCGTCGATCAGCTGACGCGCGCCGAGATAGTCCATCCACGCTTCGTCGGCGGAGAAGAAGATGCTCGCCGGAGCCCCGGCCTCGATCTGCCGCGCCAGTGCCGACGACGCGCCGAACACCAACGTCGGGCGCGCATGCCCCGTCGCGGCGTAGCGGTCGGCGACGTCGTTGATCGCCTCGGTCAGGCTGGAGGCCGCGAACACCCGCACCGGCGCGGCAGCGGCGGGGGCGACCCCCAGCATCACGGTCGCGAACAGCGCCAGCCAAAGTCTGAACCGTCCCACCCGCCGACCCTCTCGTTATATTGCGCCGGATACATCGCAGGCTGCGGCACACCGATCAAGCCGTCGGGCGCAACTTATTTCGGACGGGCGAGACCTGCGGCGATCTCGCTGAGCGGCACGGCGGCGGCAGCGCGAGCGGCGGTCTCGGCGCGGCGATAGGCGACGCGCACCGCATCACCGTCAGGGGTCAGCACCGCGCCGCCGCCGTGGCTGCCGCCCTTGGCGGTCGTCACGAGCGGCGCGGCAAAGGCCCGGTTCATCGTGTCGACGAGCAGCCACGCGCGGCGGTAGCTCAGCCCCATCACGCGCCCAGCCGCCGAGATCGAGCCGGTTGCGGCAATCGCGTCGAGCAGGTCGGCCTTGCCCGGCCCGATGGCGATATCGCCGCCATGCAGCAGGCGCAGCGACAGGCGGACCTCGGTCATGCGCACACCCTAACGCTGCGGCGCTTCCCTGCCCACGCGCTTTCGGCCATGCTGGCACCAAGGCACTTGGGGAGGTCCGAAATCGACGCTGCAGTGCCCGTGCCGACACCTGCGTCGACCAACGCCGCCGCGCCGTCGCGTCTCGGGCCTGCCGCCTGGGCGTGGGCGCTGTTCCAGGGGGTCCGCGACCCCTATGTCATCCTCATCACCATCTATGTCTTCGCGCCCTATTTCGCGACCGTCGTCGTCGGCGATCCGGTGCGGGGGCAGGCGACCGTCGCGATGGCGACCAAATACGCCGGCTGGGCGGTGATGCTGATCGCGCCGCTCGCCGGGGCGATCGTCGACCGGACCGGGCGGCGCAAGCCCGCGCTGTTCGCGGTCACCGCGCTGATGATTCCGTGCATTGCGGCGCTGTGGTTCGTGCGGCCCGACGGCAGCGGCCTCGGCATCGCCGGCGGCATCGCGCTGATCACGGCGATCACCGTGCTGTTCTCGCTGTCGGAGGTGTTCCACAACGCCCTGCTGCTGCCCGCCGCCGGGATGCGCGCCGCCGGGCAGGCGTCGGGCCTCGCGCTGGCGTTCGGCAATTTCGTCTCGGTGTTCATGCTGAGCTTCGTGCTGTGGGCGTTCGCGTTGCCCGGCAAGACGCCGTGGGGGTTCATTCCGGCGCGACCGCTGTTCGGCCTCGATACCGCGCTGCACGAGCAGGACCGCGTCACCGCGCTGATCGTCGCCGCCGCGATGGCGGTCGGGTCGATCCCGCTGTTCCGTATCGTTCCCGATGTCGCCGCGACGGGCCTGCGCCTTGGCGCGGCGGTGCGTGCCGGGGTGCGCGACCTGCGCGACATCGTGCGCGACGCACGCGGCCATTCGAACACGCTGTTCTACATCCTGACGCGGATGATCTTCACCGACGGACTGACCGGCGTGCTGGTGTTCAGCGGTGTCTATGCCTCGGGGCGGATGGGGTGGCAGGCGCTCGAACTCCTCGCCTACGGCATTCTACTCAGCATCTTCGCGGTCGGCGGCGGGCTGCTGGCGGCGCGCTTCGAGGCTGCCGTCGGGCCGCGCCGCGCGCTCCAGCTCGAACTTTTCGTGGTCATCCTCGCGCAGGTCGCGGGTCTCGGCATGGGCCGCGACGAAGTGCTGTTCCAGCCGTGGGACGCCGCAAGCCACGCGCCGCTGTGGGCGGGGCCGATGTTCCGCACCATCCCCGAGTTCGGCCTGCTGCTTATCGGCTTCGTCTCGGCGGTATCGGTGTCGAGCGCCTATGCGACGAGCCGGACGCTCCTCACCCGCGTCGCGCCGCCGTCGCGCATCGGCATCTTCTTCGGCTTGTATTCGCTCGCAGGCGCCGCGACGATGTGGCTCGGCCCGCTGCTCGTCGAGATCGCGACGCGCGCCAGCGGCTCGCAGCCGATCGGCCTGCTGCCCATCGTCGGGCTGCTCGCGACGGGCCTTACGATGCTGTTCTTTGTCCGCGGCGGCGAGCGGCTGCGCGACTAGCCCAGGATTTCGCGCGCGCGCGGATGGCCGAGGAAGGCGGCGGGGCTGGCGCTCGCGCCGTACGCGCCGGCCATGAAGATCGCGATCAGGTCGCCGACCTGCGTGTCGGGAAGCACGACGCGCTCGCCGAGGCGGTCGAGCGGCGTGCAAAGGCAGCCGGCGATGTCGCAGCTTTCGCTCGCGGGCGCGTCGAAGCGGCTGGCATTCGCGATCGGATAGTTGCGGCGGATCACCGTACCGAAGTTGCCGCTCGCGGCGAGCTGATGATGCAGGCCGCCATCGACGACGAGGAAGCTCGTGCCGCGACTGATCTTGCGGTCGACGACGCGCGTCAGATAAACGCCCGCCTCGCCGACGAGGTAGCGCCCGAGCTCGACGACGATCTGCGTCGCGGCGAGTTCGGGTGGACGCTTCGCCAGTGCGGCCCGCAGCGCCGCGCCGACGGCGGCGAGGTCGAGCGGCGCGTCGTTGGCGAAATAGGGAATGCCGAAGCCGCCGCCGAGATTGAGGTGCGCGAGAGCCGTCCCGGTTTCGCGCGCCAGGCGTGCCGCCAGCGCCAGCGTCGCGGCCTGCGCCTCGATCACCGCCGCCGCCGACAGCGTCTGCGACCCGGCATAGACGTGGAACCCGTCGACGACGATGCCGAGCGCGCGCGCCTTCGCGATGGCGGCGGGCGCGTCCGCCGCGTCGATGCCGAACGGCGTCGCGCGCCCGCCCATCCGCATGCCCGACCCCTTGAGCTCGAAGTCGGGATTGAGGCGAAGGGCGACGCGGGCTCCCTGCCCGCCGAGCGCGGCGATGCGCTCCAGCTCGCCGACCGACTCGACATTGAGGCGCACCCCCGCCACGAGCGCCGCGCGCAGCTCGTCGTCGCGCTTGCCCGGACCGGCAAAGCCGATGGCGGACGGCGCGATGCCGGTGCCGAGCGCCAGTGCCAGCTCGCCTCCCGACGCGACGTCGAGACCGTCGACCCGACGCGCGATCCACGCAACCAGTTCGGGAAGCGGATTGGCCTTGATCGCATAGTGGAGCGCGGTTTCCGGCCCCAGTGCCGCGCGCACCATGGCGATGCGCGCGGCGATCAGACTTCGGTCATAGACGAACAGCGGCGTGTCGCCTGCCTCGCGCACCCAGTCCGACGCGCGCCGTGCGGCAATGCCGAGTTCGCCGTCGATGACGGTGAAGCCAGGCGGCACGTGGCTCATGCGGCGTACGCCGCGCGCAGCGCCGCACGATCGAGCTTGCCGTTGGCGTTGACCGGCAGCGCCTCGCGCCAGACGATCCGCGCGGGCTGCATATAGCCCGGCAGCGTGGCGGCGAGCGCGGCGCGCAAGCGGGGTTCGGCGTCGGCCCCCAGCGGCGTCGCGATCAGCAGCACCGCCTGCCCCGCCCGCGCGTCGGGCACGCCCAGCGCCATCGCCGCGCCGACCGCGCCGCTCGCCAGCGCGGCATCCTCGATCTCGGTCGGGCTGACGCGGTGGCCGCTGGTCTTGATCATCTCGTCGTCGCGCCCGACGAACCAGTGCAGACCGGCGGCATCGCGGCGCAGCGTATCGCCCGACCACACCGCCATGCCACCGCTGGCGAAGACCGGCGGCGCAGGGCGGAAGCGCGCGGCGGTGCGCGCGTCGTCGCGCCAATAGCCCTGCGCGACGAGCGGCCCCGCCTGGACGAGTTCGCCCGGCTCGTCGTCGGCGGCAACGCTGCCGTCGGCGCGCAGCACCCGCACTTCGGCGTGCGGGATCGCGGTGCCGACCGAATCGGGGTGCGTCGCCGCCAGCGCGGGATCGAGATAGGTCGCGCGGAACGCCTCGGTCAGCCCGTACATCAGGAACAGCCGCGCCGCCGGGAACAGCCTGCACAACTTCGCCGACAGCGTCGACGCCATGTGGTACACGGGCCACGGCAACCCGGGCGGCTTCTCCTTCAAGAACACCACCCACGACGACAACAAGATCGTCCCGGGGGACGGGTCGTTC
>CAXTSL010000008.1:12322-17646 GCA_964246975.1 uncultured Sphingomonadaceae bacterium | reverse complement strand
TCGCCGACAGCGTCGCGTGCAGATGCCCCCCCGAATTGGTCAGGACGCGCAGGCTCGCCCCCGCGTCGCCCCAGTCGGCGGCGGCGAGATCGTACCACAACGGCGGCACCCCGCCGAGCTGGGTGATGCCGTGGGCGGCGACCGCACGCACCACGTCGCGCGGCGTCAGATAGTCGAGCAGCACGGCATGCGCGCCGCCCGCCCACGCACTGGTCAGCTGGTTGAGGCCATAGTCGAAACCGTGCGGCAGGACGCTGAGCACGCGGTCGCCCGGTGCGGTGCCGAGGTAGGTGCGGACCGAATCGGCGGCGTGCCACAGGTTAGCGTGACTGAGCATGACGCCCTTGGGCCGGCCGGTGCTGCCCGATGTGTAGAGCAGCGCGGCAAGCGCCGTGTCTGCCGTCGCGACATCGGCTGGCGATGCGTCGGCCAGCTCAGCGAAGCTTTCGACTGTCACGACCGGTGCGGCAACCGCCAATCCGACGGCGCGCGCCGCCGTCGTGACCAGCAACGCCGCGCCGCTGTCGGCGACGATATGCGCGACCTGCGGTGCCTTGAGCTGCGGATTGGCGGGCACGAACACCGCGCCCGCGCGCGCCGCGCCGAACAGCAGCGCGACGCTCTCGATCGACTTCGGGCACCACGTCACGATGCGGTCGCCGGGTGCCACGCCGCGCGCGATCAGCCCGCCCGCGACCCGCCCCACCAGCGCGTCGAGGTCGCCGAAACTCAGCGCGCGATCGCGGTGGACGAGCGCGATGTCCCCTCGTGGCGCGATGGCGAGCAGGCGGTCGATGCGGATGGCGCGGCGTCCCCGGTTTGCCAAGCCGCGCTGCTACTCTATGACGCGCGCTCCCGCAAAGCCGCGCGTGTCCGAGCGGCGTGGAGTGACGACCCCGATGGCTACCCATCCGGCGGCGGTGCCGCCTTCCGATCTCGACGCCGTCCGCGACGTGCTGGCGGCGGAACTCGGCCTGACCCCGGCGGCGGCGCGCCGACTGCATGCCGACAGCGGCCTGTTCGGCGACCTGCCCGAACTCGATTCGATGGCAGTGGCGCGCGTGCTGACGGCGATCGAGGACCGCTTCGGCATTGTCGTCGACGACGACGAGGTCGACGGCGACCTGTTCGCGACGTTGGGCTCGCTGACGGCGTTCGTGACGCGCAAGCGGGGGTGATCCTGCCCCCCTCCCCTCCCGGCGAGCGCTTGCGAACCGAGAAGGGGAGGGAGAAGTCACCTAGCGCCGCTTGAATTTCGCCTCGCCGCGCTGTTGCACCGGCGTCTTCGGCAGCGTCGCCAGCGTCAGATACCCCATCCCATCGGGGTCGAGCAGGCTGAAGCGCCGGTCGGCGGCGGCGGTCATCTCGCCCGGCGTGATGCGACGGTTGAGGTCGGCGTCGGCGGCGACGACGGGCTCGGGCGCGTTGATCAGCGCATAGCGCCCCGCCCCGCGCGGCAGTTCGGGCAGCACCTTGGCGACGCGCGGCGCGGCGTCGGCGTTGCCGTCGTCCTGACCCGCACGACGCACGGCGGGATCGTTCGGCCCGTCATAGGCGAGCGTCGGGGCGTTGTAGCCCTGCCCGCCGCTGCCGAAGCCGACCCTTACTTCGGGGACCAGTTCCTGTTCGTAGCGCTCGATTTCCTTGCCGTCGATGACGCCGTCCTTGTTCATATCGAGCTGGGGAAAAAACAGCAGCGCATCGCGGCGGAACTCGCCGCGCGTCAGCTGGCCGTCGTGATCGGCATCGGCGCGCGCGAACCACGCCGCGACGGGATAGGGCGCGCCGACGGGCACGCGAAAGGGTTCGCCCGACGGTGCGATGAACAGCTGCATCGGCTGCGGTCGCGCGGGCTCGGCGGACGCGGCGAGCGCGGCCTGCAACAGGGCAACGAGCAGCACGGTCATCGTCATCGCCGATCCTCAAGCATAGCCGAGCTGTCGTCCGGCGAGATCGAGCATGATCTCCTCCGAGCCGCCGCCGATGGCATTGACGCGAACCTCGCGGTAGATGCGCTCGACCTTCGAGCCGGTGATGTACGACGCGCCGCCGAGCACCTGCGCCGCCTCGCGCGCGACGCTTTCGAGCATCCGCGTCGCCTGGACCTTGAGCATCGCATAGTCGGCGGGGCGGCCCTTGCCGTGCTTCGACTGCCACGCGCACAGGTCAACCCACGCCTGGGTCGCCTCGATCTGGCGTTCGCAGTCCGCCAGCTTGATACGGATCGACTGGTGCTGGGCGAGGCGCTTGCCGAAGGTCTCGCGCGTTGTCGCCCATGCCACCGCCTCCGCGAGCGCGACGCGGGCGTGCGCGCAGCAGCCCATTGCCATGCCCAGCCGCTCGCCGTTGAAGTTGCGCATGATGCCCGCGAAGCCGCCGTTCAAGTGCCCGATGAGGTTCTCGGGCGGCACCTCGACGGCGTCGAAGTGAACCGCGGCGGTGTCCGAGCAGCGCCAGCCCATCTTGTCGAGTCGCGTCCGCGACACGCCGGGGCGGTCGGTCTCGATCAGCATCAGCGAGATGCCCGCCATGCCCGGCCCGCCGGTGCGGACCGCGACGGTCAGGTAATCGGCGCGCATGCCCGACGTGATGTACATCTTGCCGCCGTCGACGATGTATTTGTTGCCGGTCAGCGTCGCCTTGGTGCGCAGCTGCGCGACGTCGGAACCGCCCGACGCTTCGGTGATCGCCAGCGCGATGATCTTGTCGCCGCGGAGAACCTCGGGCGCGATCCGGCGCTTCATCTCGTCCGACCCGAGCGCGAGGATCGGCGGCAGGCCGATGCCGTGCGTCATCAGCGAGGCGGTCAGCCCGCCCGCCCCGACGCTCGCCAGCTCCTCCGACTGCGTCAGCGAATGGAAGATGTCGAAGCCGTCGCTGTGCCCCCCGAATTCCTCGGGGTAACCGAGCCCGAGGATTCCCGCAGCGCTCGCCTTGCGGTGCAGGTCGCGCGGCAGTTCGCCCGCTGCCTCCCACGCGTCGATATGGGGCGCGACCTCGGCAGCCACGAAGCGCCGCACCGACTGCGCCACGGCGTCGTGGGTCTCGTCGTAGAACGGTGAACGCGCGCGCCAGTCGTCGAATGCGGTCATTGCGCCATCCTCAGAACCCGAACATCAGCATGTCGAGTGCGTCTCTGATGCGATCTTCATCGTGTCGCAGAGAGGCGACGACGACACCAAGCGAACGCAGTGGAACCGCCGCAGCGAACTGAGTGACCATGACGTGTTCGACGCTGTCGATCTCGAAGCGGGGGTTCAGCTTGCGCGCCGCCACGGGCGCGTCCGCAGGCAATTGCAGCGGCACGACGAAGCGGCTGTTGAGATGCCTCAGCGCATCGGCCTGGCAATCGACGACGAGGCCGCGCCCGCGTCCGCCGTCGTAGACATCGTAGCGCGCCACCTAGAACATGCGCAGATGTTCGAGCGGCAATCCATGCTTTTCGACATAGGCGTTCGATGACTGGATCGCCTCCCAACTCTCCTCGACCCAAGCCCGGTTGCGCGCCTCGGAAATCTGCTGCTTCAACCCCCGCTCGCAGGCTTGCGAGACATTGAGGCCCAGTTCCTTTGCCGCCGCGACCAGCCCAGCATCGAGCGAGACGTTGGTCGGCCGCTTAAGCGTCGCGGTGCCGTTATCCATGCTCGCCTCTACGTTCACGCGCATCTTATATGCGCATAAGAAATAGCGTGCTGCAAGTGCAACGGCTTCGGGCTGTGCGGACCTGCCGGGCCAGCCCATGATCCACCGGGCCTTGGCGAGACCTCAACGGACGCGCCACCCGTCGAGTAGCATTGCGATCAGCGCTTCGCCCGCCGCGTGGAGATCGAGCGCGTCGGGGCCGAAGGTAGCGCGCCACAGCCCGGCCATCAGAATCGGCATCGTCAGCAGCTCGGGCAACGCGAGCGGGGCGGCGGCGCTGAACTCGCCGGTGGCTTGGCCGCGGACGATGATGCGCCGGATGATCGCCAGATCGGGCGCGACGACGCTGTCATAATAGAATCGCGCGAGTGACGGAAACCGGGGCAGCTCAGCGATGACCAGCCGCACGATCTCGATCCGCTCGGTCGATGCGATCACGGCGATGACGCCGCGGATGTAGTTCTTGAGTAGCCGCTCCGCACTTGTCTGCGGGTCGGCGAACAGCCTGTCTGCCGCATTGTCGACGGCGCTGACCATCGCGTCGCGCACGACCGCTTCGAACAGCGCGTCCTTGCTGGGAAAGTAGCGATAGACGCTGCCCTTGGCGGTCCCTGCGCGCGCTGCGATCGACTCGATCTTCGTCGCGGCAAAGCCGTCGGCGATGAACAGCGCGCGTGCCGCCGCAACAATCTCGGCGGGGCGGGCATCCTTGCGCCGGACGCGCGGCATCTGTGCGTTTTTACTCACGGCACCTCTTGCATCGTCGACCGACTCGCGAGATAATGACCTACCAGTCATTATTGTCTAGCTGAAGGAGCGGGTCATGCAGAATCGTATCTCTTCGGGGCTTCTCGTCTTGCTGGCAGTGGCGATGCCCGCGACCGCCGCGCCGGTCAAATGGATCGGCGATCCCAAAGCCGGCGGCACTGGCGAGTGGACCGCGCCGGGCAACTGGCAGGGCGCGGCGCTGCCCGGCAGTGCGGACGCCGTCGACATTGCCAGCGGCGCAGCCGCGACGGTGTTCGTCAGCAGCAGCAAGCACATCGTGTCGGCACTGAAGAGCACGTCGGCGCTATGGCTGCGCGGCGGCGACCTCAAGGTCATGCACGGCTTCCGCAACGACGCCGCGACGGTGCTGGCGAGCGGCGCGTTGAGTCTGTTCGACACCGCGCAGCTGGCGTCGTTCGACCAGCGCGGCGGCGAATTCTATTCGGCCAAGGCGCTGGCGGTGACGGGGGCGTCGCGCTTCGGCGGCGGCACCGCGCGCCTCGACGCCGGGGGGAGCACCGTGACGCTAGACCTTGCGGGCGGGATGCTTGCGTTGACCGGCGACCTGCGCGTCGTGGACGACTATACCAACAGCGGCTTTGGGAGCGGCGCGTCATGGAACCCGCGCACCGGAGTGACGGGGACAGGCCGCATCCTCGCGGTGTCGGCGGCGCAGACCCTCGTCGCGGACGGGCTGACCGGCGGCGCGACCGCTACGCCACTGTGGGCGCTGGGCAATCGGCGCGTGGGCGACACCGTCAGCATCGCCGTCCGCAACGACGGGGCCGCGACGCGGCTGCGCGGCAGTACTGTGTGGGCCGCGAACGGCGTGACGGGATCGGCGGCTTACGTGCTCGATCCGCACGCGGAGAAGGAGGTCGCGCGAACGCTCACCGTCGCGGGTGACCTCCAAG
>CAXTSL010000008.1:6975-12312 GCA_964246975.1 uncultured Sphingomonadaceae bacterium | reverse complement strand
CCAAGGCCAAACGATGACATTTATATCCAATTTCGATAATGTAGCGACACAGTCCGTCGCGATCACCGGGGCCGTGTTCACGCCGGCCTCCACCGACGCACTTTACCGGGTCAATGTCGGGATCGGCACCGTCCGGGTCGGCACCAAGATCGCGTTACCCTATTATTTCCGCAATTCCAGTCCCGCGAGCGTCTTTACCGAAGACTTGTCGACCGTGACGACGACGAGCGGGATGGCGTCGCTCGATACGCCCGAAACCGTCACGCTGTACCGCGGCGGCACCGGCGGCAGCCGCACTGTCGTCATCGACACCGCCAGGATGGGTCAGATCAGCGGCAACCTCGATATCGCCTTCGGGTCGGATGGAGCGAGTACCAGCGGCCTCGCCCCGATCGCGCTCGGCGACCTCAACGTGAAGTTTTACGGGACTGTCGTCGGCTCCGCCGTGCCGAGGATATCGACGACCAAAATCGATTTCGGCAACGCGCGCATTGGCAAGGTCGCACCGGTATTCGTCCGTGTTTACAACGATGCTGACAATAATCAGTTTTCGGATCGGCTCGTCGTCGCGCTCAAGGACGTTCCGGAGCTTGCCGACGTCAGTGGGCCGCGCAGCATCGGCGGTCAGAGCTTCGGGGCCGTCAAGATAAGCCTCGACACGGCAACCACAGGCAAGTTCGACGGTGTTCTGCGCCTCGGCCTGACCGGTCACTCGGACTATGGCATCGCCGATGAGGTATTCGCCGATGCGACGATCCAGCTCGTCGGGCAGCTCTTCAACAGCGCGCGACCGGTCCTTTACATGGGCACCAGGGAGATCGCATACGATCCCACGCTCCGCGGCTATATGTTCGATTTCGGCGATCTTGCGTATGATTCCCAGCCCGGGTTCGACAAGTCATTTATCATTCGCAATCTTGCGACCGGACTTCACGATGCGATTCGTGGACAGATGAACGGGACGGGCGACATTTTCGGCCCGTATTCCCGCCACTGGGAATTCGACGTGCCCAATAATTACCCGGGCGCCGGCCTCAGCCCCCGCACTTACGGCGCGGTGGGGCTTCGAACCGGTGAGGCCTATCTGAACATCGACGGTTATAACGGTGTCATGCATGATGAATATTTCGATGCCTATCGCCTGTTTTTCCGCGCCAACATCCTCGCCGCGCCGCACGCGGTCCCCGAGCCCGGCGCCTGGTGCTTGATGATCGGCGGCTTCGGGCTGACGGGCAGTGCGCTGCGCCGCAGACGAGGGCGCATCATGGCCTGACGCGGCAATACGCCTGCGGCACCGTGCGCGTCCCGCAGGGGATGCGCGGCGGTGCGGCTTGCGCTAACCCGAGCGTCACATGGACTTCGACCTGATCCTCGCGGGCGGCGGGCTGCACAACGGGCTGATTGCGCTGCGGCTGGCGCAGCTGCGCCCCGAGCTGCGCGTCGCGATTGTCGAGAGCGGCGCGGGCATCGGCGGCAATCACACCTGGTCGTCGTTCGCGCGCGACCTGACGGCGGCGCAGGCGGCGTGGACCGCACCGCTGATCGCGCACCGCTGGGACCGCTACTCGGTGCGCTTTCCAGGCCATTCGCGCACCCTCGACATGGGCTATGTCAGTGCGACCTCCGAACGGCTCGAAGCCGCCGTGCGCGCCGCACTGCCGCCTGCATCCATCCTCACCGGCGTACCGGTGGCGGCGCTCGACGCGACCTCGGTAACGCTCGCCGACCAGCGCGTCCTGACGGCGCGCGCGGTCATCGACGGGCGCGGGCAAGGCCCCACCGCCGCGCTCGACTTGCGCTGGCAGAAGTTCCTCGGGCTCGAAATCGAGCTTGCCGAGGACCATGGGCTGACCGGCCCGATCATCATGGATGCGACGGTGCCGCAATCCGACGGCTACCGCTTCGTCTACACCCTGCCCTTCGGGCCGCGCCATGTGCTGATCGAGGATACGTATTTCAGCGACGGATCCGACCTCGCCCCCAAGCGGCTGCGCCAGCACCTCGCCGACTATGCCGCCGCGGCGGGCTGGACGATCGTCCGCACGATCCGCGAGGAACACGGCATCCTGCCGATCGCGCTCGGGGGCGATATGGCGGCGCTATGGGCCGAAGGCGTCGCGGGCGTCGGGCGTGTCGGGCTGCGCGCGGCGCGCTTTAATCCGGCGACGGGCTACAGCTTTCCCGATGCGGTGCGCACCGCCGACCTCGTCGCGGCGCTGCCGGACTTCACGCCCGACGCGGTCGATGGCGCGCTGCGCGCCGCAGCGGTCAAGGCGTGGGATGGGCGCAGCCTGTTCCGGCTGCTCAACAAAATGCTGTTCCTGGCAGCTTATCCGCACGAACGACGGCACATTCTCGAACGCTTCTACCGCCTCGACGCGGGATTGATCGGGCGCTTCTACGCCAGCGAATCGACCTTCCTCGACCGCATCCGCATCCTGATCGGCAAGCCGCCGATCCCGATCCCGCGCGCCGTCCGCGCCCTCCTGCAATATGAGTTCAAGTCATGAAAACCGCGTGCGTCATCGGGTCCGGCTTCGGCGGCCTCGCGCTCGCCGTACGACTCCAGTCGGCGGGTATCCAGACGACGCTGATCGAGGCGCGCGACAAGCCCGGCGGGCGGGCGTACGTCTTCGAGGATCAGGGCTTCGTCTTCGATGCCGGACCAACGGTGATCACCGATCCGTCGTGCCTCGAGGAGCTGTTCGAGCTGTCGGGGCGCAAACTGAGCGATTACGTCGAGCTGCTGCCTGTCACGCCCTTCTACCGGCTGCTCTGGGAAGACGGCTATGTCTTCGACTATTCGAACGACGATGCGACGCTGTTCGCGCAGATCGCCGCGAAGAACCCGCGCGACGCCGACGGCTACCGCGCGTTCCTGAAGTTCTCCGAAGGCGTCTTCCGCGAGGGCTATGAAAAGCTCGGCCACGAGGCCTTCCTCGACTTCAAGTCGATGCTCAAGGCGGCCCCGAGCCTGATGAAGTACGAGGCGTTCCGGTCGGTCTATGCGATCGTCGCGCGCTACATCAAGGACGACCAGCTGCGCCAGGCGTTCAGCTTCCACTCGCTGCTCGTCGGCGGCAATCCGTTCAAGACGAGTTCGGTCTACGCGCTCATCCACGCGCTAGAAAAAAAATGGGGCGTGTGGTTTCCGCGCGGCGGCACGCATGCGCTGGTGCGCGGGCTGGTAAAGCTGTTCGAAGATCTGGGCGGCACGGTCCGGATGGGGTCGGGGGTCGAGACAATCGCGTCGGACGGCGCGCGCGTCACCGGGGTCCGGACCAAGGACGGCTGGGCGGGCGACTTCGACATGGTCGCGTCGAACGGCGATATCGTCCACACCTACCGCGATCTGCTCGGACACACGCCGCGTGGGGTGGCGATGGCGAAGGCGACGACGCGCAAGAGCTTCTCGCCGTCGCTGTTCGTCACCTATTTCGGGCTGAAGCGCGCGCATCCCGACGTGCGCCACCACACGATCCTGTTCGGCGAGCGCTACAAGGAACTGCTGGCCGACATATACGGTAAAGACAGCCTCGCCGATGACTTCTCGCTCTATCTCCACCACCCGACCGCGACCGATCCGGCGATGGCACCGCCGGGGTGCAGCGCCTTCTACGTGTTATCGCCGGTTCCCCACCTCGGCAAATATGCCGCCGATTGGGACGATATCGCGCCGGGTTACGCGTCGAAGATCCTCGACGCGCTCGAGCGCCGCGTCCTGCCGGGGTTGAAGGCCGATCTGGTGACGATGCGGACCTTCACGCCGAAGGACTTTTCGACCGAACTCAATGCGCACCTCGGCTCGGCGTTCAGCCTCGAACCCGTGCTTTGGCAGTCGGCGTATTTCCGCACGCACAACCGCGACGACGTGCTGTCGAACCTGTATTTCGTCGGCGCGGGAACACACCCGGGGGCGGGCATTCCTGGCGTCGTCGGGAGCGCCAAGGCGACGGCGAAGCTGATGATCGACGGGTCGGCTTAGGCGAGGGCGTCGAGGCGCGCGTGGTCGAGGCCGCCGGGGACGATCATCACGAGGCACGGCAGCGTGCCCGCCCGCTCGGTAAAGAAGCTGACGAGAGGACCCGGCGTGCCCTTGACCGCAGCGCCGAGGACGATGGCACGGATGCAGCGGTCGGCGGCGACGGTTTCGAGCACCGCCGCCGTCGCCTCGCCTTGACGCACGATCAGGCTGGGGCGGCTGCCGGTCCACGCAACGCATTGTTCGGCGATGCCGCTGAGCAGCGCGTCGGCCTTGTCCTGCGCCTCGGCCGCCATCGCCGCCTGAACCCCGCCCCACTGCATAAACTCGGGGCGCGGCATGACGTGCAGAAGCGTCAGCCGTGCGCCGACATGCGCCGCGCGCAGCGCGGCATAGCGCAAGGCGACCCGGCCCTCGGGAGTGTCATCGACAACGACGAGATACGTCGATCCGGTCGCGGGTTCGGCGGGCGGCGCGGCGTTGTCCATGCCGTCGATGCTACGCCGACGCGGCGACTTGGCAAGCCGTCGCGTCGCGGCACCCGGAACGCCGGATCAGCCCGGCGCGCGGGTCATCGGCGCACGGCGCGGCGTCTCGGGAATGCGGACGCGAATCGTCTCGCCCGAATTGCCGGGAAAGCCGGTGAACAGCGCATCGACGAGCGGCGGCACCAGCCGCGTCAGATCGTTGGTGCCGCTGACCGTCTCGGCGCGGCCCTCGAAGACGCTCTGGTTGTCGGCAGCGCGGTTGATCCGCATCGCGACGAAGCTGTTGAACTGCGTCGTCGAATAGACTTCGGGCGTCGACCAGAACGGATCGTACAGCCCGCCATAACCGAAGCCATAGCCGAACCCGCCGCGCCGATAACCGCCGTAGCGCCCATAACCGCCATAGCCGAAGCCGCCATAGCCGCCGAACCCGCCGTAGCCAAAGCCGCCGTATCCGAAGCCAGGTCGCGTCTCGATGCGCTCGCGCGGCTGGCTAACGGCATAATCGAGATTGACGACGAGACTCGCGGCCCCGGCCCGCGCGGCCTCGGTGTAGCCGACAGCGGTCAGCCGCTGGCGCACGAGGTTGGCATAGGTCGCAAACTCGAGCCCACCTGCTTTGGCGGGGTCGCGCGCCTGGATGACGAAGCTCTGGCCCTGCGGCGCGGGGAGCATCTGGAAGCGATTGACGCGTGCCTCGAACGGCGTCGCGCACGCCGCTAGACCGAGCAGAAGGGCGAGCGACGCGGCGGGAGGGACGAAACGCATAAAACCTGTCCTGACCTGTTTGTAGCGCGCAGCGTAGAACCTGCGGCGTTAACCGCGACTGAACCCCCGATGTTCCGCCGCCGCGCCGCGCCGCTCAGC
>CAXTSL010000008.1:0-6965 GCA_964246975.1 uncultured Sphingomonadaceae bacterium | reverse complement strand
CTCAGCGCGTCAGGAAGCCTACCGTCTCATGGACTTCGGCCAGCACCGGCTCGGCGATGGCACGCGCTCGCGCCGCGCCGTCGCGCAGCACCGTATCGAGGTACGCGGCATCGGCACGCAGATCGCGATACGCGGCAGTAATCGGCGCGAGCTTGGCCACCGTCAGCGCCGCCAGCGCGGGCTTGAATGCGCCGAAGCCCTGCCCGCCGTACGCGGCCAGCACGCCCGCCGCGTCGCCGCCCGACAAGGCCGCGTAGAGCCCGACGAGGTTGCGCGCCTCGGGCCGGCCGGCGAGCCCCGCGACCTCCGACGGCAGCGGCTCGGGGTCGGTCTTGGCGCGCTTGATCTTGTTGGCGATGGTGTCGGCGTCGTCGGTCAATTCGATGCGGCTCATCGCGCTGGCGTCGGACTTCGACATCTTCGCGCTGCCGTCGCGCAGGCTCATCACCCGCGCCGCGCCGCTCGCGGCACCGACCCCGATCACCGGCTCGGGAACGGGAAACAGGTCGACGCCGTAGTCGGTGTTGAACTTGATCGCGATGTCGCGCGCCAGCTCGAGGTGCTGCTTCTGGTCGTCGCCGACGGGGACGTGCGTCGCCTTGTACGCGAGGATGTCGGCGGCCTGGAGCACCGGATAGACATACAGGCCGACCGACGAACCCTCGCGGTCCTTGCCCGATTTGGCCTTGAACTGCGTCATCCGGTCGGTCCAGCCGACGCGCGCGACGCATTCGAGCACCCACGCCAGCTCGGCATGGACGCGCACCCGGCTCTGGTTGAACAGGATCGAGCGCGACGGATCGATGCCGCTGGCGAGCAGCGCCGCGCACATGTCGCGCGTGCCTTCGCGTAAGCTCGTGGGGTCCTGTGCGACGGTGATCGCGTGGAGGTCGACGATGCAATAGATGCATTCGTACGCCTCCTGCATCGCCACCCAGTTGGCGATGGCACCGAGATAGTTGCCGAGGTGAAGGTTGCCAGTGGGCTGGATGCCCGAGAAGACCCGCATCTAAAGCCCCCGTCCCATGCCCAGGAACTTGTCGCGGCGGCCCTTGCGCAGTGTCGCGGCATCCTGCCCATCAAGGCTCGCCAGCTCTGCCGTGATCGCCCCGCCCAGCCGGGTGATCGCCACGGCGGGATCGCGGTGCGCGCCGCCCGGCGGCTCGTAGACGATGCGGTCGATGACGCCGAGCTTGAGCAGGTCGCTGGCGGTAATTTTCATCGCGCTCGCGGCGTCCGAAGCGTGCCCCACCTCGCCGCGCCACAGGATCGACGCGCAGCCCTCGGGCGAGATCACCGCATAGACGGCGTGCTCGAACATCAGGATGCGGTTGGCCGCCGCCAGCCCGACCGCGCCGCCGCTCATGCCCTCGCCGACGATCGCCGCGACCATCGGCACCGGCAGGTCGAGGCTCGCCTGCGTTGCGCGCGCAATCGCCTCGGCCTGACCGCGCGCCTCGCCCTCGAGGCCGGGATATGCCCCGGGGGTATCGATCAGCGTCACCACCGGCACACCGAAGCGCCCCGCCATGTCCATCAGCCGGACGGCTTTCCGATAGCCCTCGGGGCGGCCCATGCCGAAATTGTGTTTGACCCGGCTGGTCGTATCGGAACCCTTCTCGTGGCCGATGACCATGACGGTGCGGCCTGCCATGCGCCCCAACCCGCCGATGATCGCGGCGTCCTCGCCGAAGCCCCGGTCGCCGCTGAGCGGCGTGAAATCCTCGACCAGACCCGCGACATAGTCCTTGAAATGCGGTCGCGCGGGGTGGCGCGCGACGCCGAGCCGTTGCACCGGCGTCAGCCGCCCGTACAGGTCGGCGAGCAGCCGCGCCGCGCGCTCGTCGAGACGCGGGGCCTCCGCCAACGCCTCGGGGGTGGCGAGCGCGCGCAGTTCGGCGGCGGAGTTGGCGAGTGCCGCCACGGGTTTTTCGAAGTCGAGCCAGTCGGTCATCCGCGGGGTCTAGCGGTTCGCGGCGGCGCGCGCGAGAGGGTCAGCGCGCGGCGGCGATGTCGGTGCGCGCGAAGTCGTCGCCGACGTAGAGCAACGGACACCCACGCGCGGCGGCAAGGGCGTAGGCGAAACAGTCGCAGATGTTGAGGTTGGCAGGATGCTGGCCTTTGCCCCAGCGGTCGTAGGCGTCAGCGGCTTGGCGCGCGGAGTCGTTATCGACCGGCACGACCCGTAGCGGCAGCAGGATGAGCAAGTCTTCCAGCAGGTCGCGGACATTGCGTCGGGCCGATACGATCAGGGCCTCGGCCAAAGTCCCGGCTGAAATATATCGTTCCGTGTCCGCCCGCAACGCCGCCCGACACGCGCCACCGGTCGCCTCGCCAAGGATGATTGCCATCAGCGCCGACGTATCGACGACAATCAAGCGGGCAGGCCGTATTCGTCGTAAAGAAAATCCTGGCTGCGTGCCGCGCTGGGTCCCGGCGAAGAGCGACGTCGGGCCTCGGCTTGCAGCGCATCGAGCAAGCGCGTCAGTTCGGTCTCGTCCGCGTCGGTCGGCTTGGCCGGCCCCTTGGGAACCAACGTCAGCCGCACCGCCGCATGGCCGTCGCGGGTCAGCACGACGTCCTCGCCCGCCTCGGCGCGGCGGACGAGGTCGGGGAGGCAGGTCCCCGCGTCGGTGAGGGCGACTTCGAGCATGGGATGAATATACGGCGGGCGGGAGGTGGGGACAACCGGCGCTGCCGCTCGGGTCAGAAGGATGAGGCGTCGCGGCAAAGCCGCGCCGTCGGACGGGTTGAGCGGACGAGGGCCGCTCACCCGCCGTCCGGCTTCGCGCGAGTCCGCGCGCAAGGCGAAATTCGTGAACGCACGAATTTCGTCTTGCGTTTGGCCGCGCTCAGCGGAACGGCGGCTCGTCGAACGCCCGCAGCTTCCGAGAGTGCAGGCGCGCGCCGCCTTCGCGCAGCGCCTCGACCGCCGCGATGCCGATCTGCAGATGCTCGCTGATCGCGCCCTCGTAGAAGCGGTTGGCCTGGCCCGGCAGCTTGATCTCGCCGTGCAGCGGCTTGTCCGAGACGCACAGGAGGGTGCCGTAGGGGACGCGGAAGCGATAGCCTTGCGCGGCGACGGTGGCGCTTTCCATGTCGATGGCGACGGCGCGACTCTGGTTGAAGCGCAGCGCCGAGCGGCTGAAGCGCAGTTCCCAGTTGCGGTCGTCGGTGGTCACCACGGTGCCGGTACGCAAGCGCGGCTTGAGCGCCTCGCCCCGTGCCCCGGTGATCGTCTCGGCGGCATTCTGCAGCGCCTGCTGGACCTCAGCAATCGAGGGCACAGGGATTTCGGGGGGCAGTACGTCGTCGAGCACATGGTCGTCGCGCAGATAGGCGTGCGCCAACACATAGTCGCCGATCGCCTGCGACGGGCGCAGCCCGCCGCAATGGCCGATCATCAGCCACGCCTCGGGGCGCAGGACCGCGAGATGGTCGCAGATCGTCTTGGCATTGGCCGGACCGACGCCGATGTTGACCAGCGTGATCCCGGCGCGGCCCGGCGCGGTCAGGTGATAGGCGGGCATCTGGTGCCGCCGCCACGCGCCGTCGGCGATGGCGAGTTCGGGGGCGGGGTCGTCGCGCCCGATGACCGCGCCGCCGCTGCACGACAGCGCGTGGTACGGCCCGTCCTCGCTCAGTCGCGCGCACGCCCAGCGGACGAACTCGTCGACATAGCGGTGGTAATTGGTGAGGAGGATATACTGCTGGAAATCGCTCGCCGGGGTGCCGGTGTAATGCTTGAGGCGCGCCAGGCTGAAGTCGGTGCGCGGCGCGTCGAACAGCGCCAGCGGCCGCGTTGCGGCGAGGCTCGCGTCCCAAAGTCCATCGGGCAGCTCGTCGCCGATGTGCGCCAGCTCGGTGGTCGGGAAATGCCGCGCCAGCTCCGACGCGGCGGCGGCGTCGAGGCGCAGATCGTCGGCCCCGTCGAGGACATAAGAGTAGGGAATCTCGACCGTCGAGCGCCCGGCGTCGATGGTCACGTCATAGTCGTTGCCGAGCAGTTCCAGCTGCTCGGTCAGATAGTCACGGAACAGCTCGGGCTGCGTCACCGTCGCGGCATAGACGCCGGGCACGGTCAGCCGCGCATAGGCGCGGATCATGCGCGGCGCGCCGCCGCCGCGATAGGTCAGGCGCAGTTCGGGGTAGGCGAAGTCGCCGCGCGCGCGGGCGGCGGCATCGGGGGGCGTGCCGGTGTCGATATAGGCGCGGAGCGCGCCGCGCAGCGCTGTGGTCGCGGCGGCGTGAATGGCGGCAAGGCGGTCGACGATGATCGTGGCGGCGGCGGTATCGGTCATGCTTGCCCCTACCCGACCCGTTGCGCGGCGTCATCCCCGCGCCCTGCTTCGTCATCCCCGCGCAGGCGGGACCCAGCCCCCTTCAGAAAGAGTATCGACAGCGTCGCTCGCGTCATCG
The DNA here is from genome assembly GCA_964246975.1 of uncultured Sphingomonadaceae bacterium. Taxonomy (GTDB): domain Bacteria; phylum Pseudomonadota; class Alphaproteobacteria; order Sphingomonadales; family Sphingomonadaceae; genus Glacieibacterium. The sequence continues at coordinate 2,546 of CAXTSL010000008.1, read as the reverse complement.
TTTCTGAGGGCTGGGTTCCCGCCTTCGCGGGAATGACGAAAGCAGGTAAGGGGAGCCCGAGGAGTCCCCATGCAGTTCGACCTGACCGACGACCAGCGCGCCATCCAGGAGGTCGCGCGGCGCTTTACCGCCGACCGCATCACCCCGTTCGCGGGCGAATGGGACGAGCAGCACATCTTCCCGAAGGAGACGATCCGCGAAGCCGCCGCGCTCGGCTTCGGGTCGATCTACGTGAGCGAGGCGCAGGGCGGTATCGGGCTGGGGCGCATGGAGGCGGCGCTGATCATGGAGGCGATGGCCTATGGCTGTCCGTCGACCAGCGCGTTCATCTCGATCCACAACATGGCGGCGTGGATGATCGACAGCTTCGGTTCGGCGACGCTCAAGGCGAAGTACCTGCCCAGCCTCGTGCCGATGGACTGCATCGCGAGCTATTGCCTGACCGAGCCCGGCTCGGGGTCCGACGCGGCGGCGCTGCGGACGACGGCGGTCAGGGATGGCGACCATTATGTCGTGACTGGCTCGAAGGCGTTCATCTCGGGGGCGGGGGCGAACGACGTCTATGTGACGATGGTCCGCACCGGCGAGCCGGGGCCGCGCGGCATCTCGTGCCTCGTCATCGAGAAGGACATGGGCGGCGTCAGCTTCGGCGCGCCCGAGCGCAAGCTCGGCTGGCATTCGCAGCCGACGGCGCAGGTCAACCTCGACGCCGTGCGCGTGCCGGTCGAAAACCTCGTGGGCGCCGAGGGCGAGGGCTTCAAGATCGCCATGGCGGGCCTCGACGGCGGCCGCCTCAACATCGGCGCGTGCTCGCTTGGCGGCGGCCAGCGGTGCTTGGACGAGGCCATCGCCTACACCCGCCAGCGCAGCCAGTTCGGCACGGCGATCGCCGACTTCCAGGCGACGCAGTTCAAGCTCGCCGACATGGAAACCGACCTGCAGGCGGCGCGCACCTTGCTGTATGCCGCCGCTGCGAAGGTCGGCGCGGGGGTGCCCGACAAGACCAAGTTCGCCGCGATGGCCAAGCGTCTCGCCACCGACGCGGGCATGAGCATCGCCGACCGCGCGCTTCAGCTCCACGGCGGCTATGGCTATCTGATGGACTATCCGGTCGAACGCTTCTACCGCGACCTCCGCGTCCACCAGATCCTCGAGGGCACCAACGAAATCATGCGCGTCATCGTCGCGCGGGAACTTTTGCGTGAGTCGAACTGAGCGGCGCTTGACACGGCAGGATTCGGTGTCTAGCTGACCCGCTTCCGATTGACCGGATGAACTCACCGGGTGGCCTTGGCCGCGCCGGTGTTACGCTTTGAGATGGTTTCCTTAGCCCGAGGAGACCGTGGAGCTTGGGAGACTAGTCTGTGGCTCGTATCGCGGGTGTCAACATCCCGACCAACAAGCGCGTCGAGATCGCGCTGACCTATATTCATGGCATTGGCCGGACCAAGGCGCTCGGTATCGTCACCGAACTGGGATTCCCGCGCGAGCGTCGCGTGCAGGACCTGACTGACGCCGAGGTGCTGCAGATCCGCGAGAAGATCGACCGCGATATGACCGTCGAGGGCGACCTGCGCCGCCAGACCGCGATGAACATCAAGCGCTTGATGGACCTCGCGTGCTACCGCGGCCTGCGCCACCGGCGCGGCCTGCCGGTGCGCGGCCAGCGGACCCACACCAACGCCCGCACCCGCAAGGGCAAGGCCAAGCCGATCGCCGGCAAGAAGAAGTGACGCGGCGCGTCCGCTAATCGCCCGTTACTTTAGATTCAGGATACTTCGATGGCCCGTGAACCAGCCCGCATCAAGCGCCGCGAGCGCAAGAACATCACCTCCGGCGTCGCGCATGTGAACGCCAGCTTCAACAACACGATGATCACCATCACCGACGCGCAGGGCAATGCGATCGCCTGGTCGTCGGCCGGCACGATGGGCTTCAAGGGGTCACGTAAGTCGACGCCCTATGCGGCGCAGATGGCTGCCGAGGATGCCGGCAAGAAAGCCGCCGAGCACGGCGTCCGCACCCTCGAGGTCGAGGTGCGCGGCCCCGGTTCGGGTCGCGAGAGCGCGCTGCGGGCGTTGCAGGCGGTGGGCTTCAACATCACCGCGATCCGCGACGTGACGCCGATCCCGCACAACGGCGTGCGGCCGCCCAAGCGCCGCCGCGTCTGACGCTGCCTGCCGCCGCCGGCAGTCGTCCGGCGGACCCCAATTCAATGGACGCGCGGGTGACGACCCGACCCGTCCGAGCCCACGAGGTGGAACTTATGGCAGTCATTTCAAAGAACTGGACCGAACTCAAGAAGCCCAACCGGCTCGAGGCGAAGCCGTCGACCGACAGCCGCCGCAAGGGCGTTTTCGTCGCCGAGCCGCTCGAGCGCGGCTTCGGCCTGACGCTCGGCAACGCGCTGCGTCGCGTGCTGCTGTCGTCGCTGCAGGGCGCAGCGGTCACTGCGGTCAAGATCGACGGCGTGCTGCACGAGTTCAGCAGCCTGGCGGGCGTGCGCGAGGATGTGACCGACATCGTCCTCAACATCAAGCAGATCG
>CAXTSL010000007.1:0-50475 GCA_964246975.1 uncultured Sphingomonadaceae bacterium | reverse complement strand
CCGATGACAGCGCCGGTCCCGAGACGGTCGGCGGCGTCGGCTTCGTCGGCCAGGTCATCGAGGGCCTCGACGCGAAGAATCTGCGCGGGCTGATCGACGAGCAGAAGGCGCGCATCGGTTCGGGCGTCATCGTTCTCGTCGCGGTCAACGACGGGCGCGCATCGGTCGCGGTCGGCGTGACAGGCGACCTGACCGCGACGCACAGCGCGGTAGATCTCGTCCGCGTCGCAGCCGCCGCCGTCGGCGGGCAGGGCGGCGGCGGTCGCCCCGACCTGGCGCAGGCGGGCGGCCCGGAGGGCGCGCGCGCGGCGGAGGCGGTGGCGGCGGTGAAGGCGGCGCTGGGCGGCGCGCCGGGGTCCGATGCAAGCCTCGCCGCCTGACGCCGCGCAGGTCGTCGTCGCGGGTGGCGGACCGGCGGGGATGGTCGCGGGGTTGCTGCTGGCGCGCGCCGGGGTGGGGGTCGTGGTGCTCGAAAAGCACGCCGACTTCCTGCGCGACTTTCGCGGCGATACCGTTCACCCGTCGACGCTCGAGGTGTTTGCCGAACTCGGGCTGCTCGAGGCGCTGCTGGCGCTGCCGCACAGCCGCGTCGAGACGCTCGGGTTTTTCGTCGAGGGGCGTCGCTACCGTGTCGCCGACCTGACGCGCCTCCCCGGTGCGGCGCGCTTCATCGCGATGATGCCGCAATGGGATCTGCTCGACTTCATCGGACGCGCGGCGCGGCGCTATCCGAACTTCACGCTGTGCATGGCGCACGAGGCGACGGGCCTGCGCCACGCGGCCGGACGCATCGCGGGCGTCACGGGGCACGGGCCGGCAGGCGCGTTCGAGATCGCCGCGCCGCTGACCCTCCTCGCCGACGGGCGCGGGTCGATGCTGCGCGGTGCGGCGGGGCTCGTCGTCGACGATATCGGCGCGCCGATCGACGTGCTGTGGTTCGCGCTGCCCAAGGCGGCGGGGGATGCGCCGGGGGTGGCGGGGCGGCTGGCGCGCGGGCGCTTCCTGATCCAGATCGATCGCGGCGACTATTGGCAGTGCGCGTGGGTCGTCGCCAAGGGCGGCGCGGCGGCGCTCAAGGCGCGGTCCTTCGCAGACTTTGCCGGGCTGGTCGGCGATGTCGCGCCCGAACTGCGCGCGCGCGTCGCGGCGCTCGGCGGCTGGGACGCGCTCAAACTGCTGACGGTGACGATCGACCGGCTGCGGCGCTGGTGGACGCCGGGGCTGCTGGCGATCGGCGACGCGGCGCACGCGATGTCGCCGGTCGGCGGGGTCGGCATCAACCTCGCGGTGCAGGATGCGGTCGCGGCGGCGCGCATTCTGGGTCCGGCGCTCGCCCGCGACGCCGACGCGACGCCGCTGCTGGCACGCGTCGAGGCGCGGCGGTCGCGCGCGGTGCGCTGGACGCAGGCGGCGCAGGTCATCGTCCAGCGCCGCATCATAGTCGGCGCGCTCGCCGCCGGTGCGCCGGTCGCGGCCCCGCTGGCGTTCCGGCTGCTCGACCGCTTCGCACCGCTGCGGCGGCTGACGGGGCGGCTGATCGGGTTGGGGGTGCAGCCCGAACATGTGGCGCGGGGCTGACCGCCCGTTCTATGGCGGCGGCGACCGAGCGCACGCCGAAACCCCCGGCGGCGGCATGGCCGGCGGGGGGGTCGGATCGGCTCTGGTCCCTTGGCCTGCCCCCGGCTGCTACGGCCTCGGGCGGGTCAGGGCTTGTGCAACGCGGCATCGGCAGGCGTCGGCAGGACCGTTTTTGCGGGTGTCTTACGCCCGCGCGCGAAGTCTGCGCTGGTGCGCGAGGGTTTGCGCGAAGTGTGCGCGTCGTGTTGCGCGTGGGCTGCGCGTGTCTTGCGCAAGTCACGCCGGTCTCGCCGAATTCCGTACTCGTCCTGCCGATGCACGCGTCACGCCGGGGTCGCAGGTAGCAGCCGGGACCCCGGCAGACCGGCGGCGTCCTAGACAGCTGCCACCGGTCATGTCGGACGCACTAACCGATATGGTTGTTCATGTCAAGAGAAATGAGCGTCGCAGGCACTTGACCGCGATCCGTCCCCTCCCCCCCCGCGATCGGGAGGGGGCGCCATCAGAAACTGTACCCCGCGCTGACGCCGATCTCGCGGCGCGGCGCGCCCTGCACCAGCGGCGACGACACCGAGAAGTTGGTCGAGTCGAAGAAGCGCACCCCGGCCACCGGGCGGTCGTTGTCGAGGACGTTGTTGGCGAAGACCTGGACGCGCACCGGCCCGGCGTTGGCGGTCAGGCGCAGGTCGAGGACGGTCTTGTCGCCGAAGTTCTGCAGGTTGTCGGCGCGTAGATAGGTCCGCGACTGGTACTGGAAGTCGGCGCGCGCCTCGAGCTTGAAGGCGTCGGAGACGGGCAGGTCGACGCGCGGACTGAGCACGAACTTGTGCTCGGGCACGTAGGGCAGGAACTTGCCCTTGAAGTCGAGCGGCGGCAGGCCGGCGGCGATCCGCGTCTGCGCCAGCGAATCGTCGACGAAGCTCTGATAGCGCGCGTGGGTGTAGGTGTAGCTGCCGCTCAGCGTGAAACCCGTCGTCGGGCGCACGACGACCTCGGTCTCGATGCCATAGATGTGCGTCGTCGCGACGTTGCACAGATACGAGCGGTTGGTCGACGAGCCGCCCGCGCTGACCGGGTTCTGGCAGGTCGCCTGCTGGTCCTGCCAGTCGTCGTAATAGGCGGCGACGTTGAGGCGCAGGCGGCGATCGAGCAGGTCGGACTTGAAGCCGACCTCGTAGTTGTTGCTGTACTCGGGCTGATAGCTGCGCTGGTTGGCGAAGACGTTGAGGCCGGTGTTGAAGCCGCCGGTCTTGGCGCCGCGCGCATAGCTCGCGTAGGTCAGCAAATTGTCGCTCGCCTGGAAGTTGAGGATGACGCGCGGCGTCCAGAAGTGGAACGACTGGCGCAGGTCGAACACCGTCGTGCCGCCCGTCGTGCCCGCCGGAGCCGAGGGGAACTGGCCGAAGGTCTGGCGCTCGTGCTCGTAGCGGACCTCGCCCGTCACGCCAAGCCGGTCGCTGACGTGGAAGGTCGCCGAGCCGAAGCCCGAATAGCTTTGCGTGCCAAGGATGGTGCGCGGGTAGCGGTAGCTGGCGGCGCCGGCGCTATAATCGGTGATCGCCAGCGTGCCGGGCAGGGTGATGCCGCGGTCGATGCTGTTTGTCTGGTTGTCGAAGAAGAAGAAGCCGACGAGCCATTCGAAGCGCTGCTTGCCCGACGACGCGAGGCGCAGTTCCTCGCTCCAGTCGCGCGAGAAACCGTCCGACGACGACAGCGCGAAGTCGCTCTTGCCGAGCGGAATCTTCGCCGTGAACGGCGTGCCGAAGTTCTCGCAGCCGCCGGAGCGGTCGCAGAAAGTGTTGTCGCCGTCGAACGTGTATTCGGCGTCGCGCTTGCTGTACGAGGTCAGCGAGGTCAGCGTGACGCCGCCGAAATCATATTCGAGCGTGCCGCTGGCGCGGATCGATTCCTCGCGGTCGCCGTAGCTGCCGCCGGGCAGGCCGGGCACGTCGCGGGTGTTGACCGTTACCCCGTTACGCGGGATCGACGGCACCTGCCCAAGGAACAGCAGGTTGCGCGGCTGCGTCGCCGAGCCGCCCGCCGGCGTGCCCGGCGCGCTGTTGTTGCGGATGACGCTCGACGGCGGCTGGCCGTTGTCCTCCTTCGAATAGGTGACGCGGAAGGTCGCGGTCAGCGCCTCGGTCGGCGTCAGCTCGACGACGGCGGTGCCGCCGTAATTCTTCTCGAAATCGACGCGGCCGCCGTCGATGCTGCTGCGGTACCAGCCGTTGAAGTCGCGGTAGAAGCCACCGACGCGGACGCGCACCTTGTCGCCCAGCGGGCCGCTGACGCTGGCGACGAACTTCTTGAGGTCGTGGCTGCCGTAGGTGCCCTCGACATGGCCGGTCAGCACGTCCGACGGGCGCTTGGTGATGTAATTGATCGCGCCCGCGAAGGTGTTGCGCCCGTACAGCGCCGACTGCGGGCCCTTGACGACCTCGATGCGCTCGAGATCGTTGAGTTCGAGGTCGACCCCCGCCTTGCCCGACAGATAGATGCCGTCGAGGAAGACGCCGACGTTGAGCTGGCCGAGCGTCTGCGCCGCGCCGCGGATGATCGGCAGCTGGTTCTGCGCGCCGAACAGCGGCGTGAAGTTGAGGCCCGGCGTCAGCTTGGCGAGGTCGTCGAGGCGCTCGATGCGCGCCGACTTGATGTCGGCGGCATTGAACGCGGTAATCGCGACGGGAACGTCCTGGAGGTTCTCCGACCGCTTGCGCGCGGTGACGACGATGTCGCCGGTATCGGCCCCGGCGACATTCGCGCCCGCATTGGCGAGCGGCTCGTTGGCCGGCGGCGTCGCGGCGGTCGGCGTCTGCGCCAGCGCGGGACTCGCAAGGCACAGCGCGGTGGCGGCCAGCAGACCGGTCTTGAACTTCGTCGTCATGGGTTCCCCCGAACAGCATCGCGGCAGGGCGCTGCCGTCGCCTTTCGTTGTCCGTGCCGCCCCAAGTTGTCCAGACAAATTGCAGCGCCGTGACAATCGCTTGGGCGGCTGTGACACGCGCGCAACAGCCTCAGCCGGGCTTGGTCACCCCCAGCCACGCGGTGACGAACAGCAGCGCATAGACCGCGAAGACGAACAGGCGGGTGCGGTCCATGACGGCGCGCAGCGGGATTTCGGTGGCATCGCTCGAGCCCTGCATCACCAGCGCCATCAGGCGCTGCCCGACGGGCTTGAACGCCACGTCGATGCCGATCGCGGCGACGAAGATCAACCCGAACAGCAAAGCTTTCCACGCCAGCCACGTCTCGGCGAGCGGCGCGCCCGTCGTCAGCGACAGCCCGCCCAGCGTCAGATAGAAGCCGCACAGCGCATAGCGGAACCACGCCTCGATCCGCCGGTCGCGCGCCGCGCGCGGCGTCTGGTCGTGATGGTGCGCGTCCCAGACCAGCGCGCACCATGCCAGCCCGCCGAGGCTGCCGCCGATCAGCAGCCACGGCGGCACATCCCAGTGCCCGCCCGCCTTCACCAGCAGCAGCGTCACCGGCACCATCAGCGCCCACGCCGTGCGCGGCCCCATGTCGACGATGACGAGCAGCTTGAGCAGGGTCAGCCGCTCGGGCAGCGAATAGCTGCGCTTGCGGAAATGCTGGCCGAGAATGAACACGCCGAGGTCGCCGCCGAGCCAGAACACGAACAGCAGCAGGTGGATATAGACGAGGGCGAGGTAGGTCATGCCCCCTCGAAGATCGCGACATGGAAGACGCCCGCGCCCTCGCGCAGCGGCTTGACCTCGTCCTGATACTGCGCCGAGGCCCAGAAGGCCGCCGCAGCGGCGCGCGACGGGAAGCGCGCGCACACCGCGCTCATGCCGGCGGGCCAGTTCTCCAGATCGACCGCCGCCGGACCGATGAAGTCGTACGCGCCGCCGTGCTTCTCATAGAGCCCCGACGCCGCGAGTGCGCGCGCGTACGCGCCCATCCTGGCGCGGTCGGTGACGTGCGCGGTGACGAGCAGGAAGGCCGGTTTGCCGCTGTCGGTCATGCCGTCCGCCCCTTGTCCATGCGCCGACTGTTGCGTTCACGACACTAATAGCCGCAGACCGGACGCACGTCAAAAATTTGTCCGGACAACTCGGAAACGATGACATAGGCTTGCGTGACGGGGGGCATCGGCACATCCGATGTCCGCAGCGGGAGACGGACGATGGCGAGCAAGATGGGCAGGCTGTTGGTTTCGAGTGCGATGCTGGCGCTGTCCGCCGGCGCGCTGGCACAGACCCCGGCGCAGAGCGCGAGCCAGTCGAGCGCGCCCGAGACCTCGACCGGGGGCGCCGCGACCACCGCCGACGGCGGTCTCGCCGACATCGTCGTCACCGCGCAGCGCCGCACCGAATCGGTTCAGACGGTGCCGATCGCGGTCAGTGCCTTTTCGTCGGCGCAGCTCGAGGCGCGCGGCGTCACCTCGACGCTCGACCTGATCCAGTATGTTCCCAACCTGTTCGGCTCGAACAACACCGGGCTGGGGTCGGCGAACGCCTATTATATCCGCGGCCTGGGCAATACCGAGACGATCGCCACCTTCGACCCGCCGGTCGGCACCTATGTCGACGACATCTATCTCAGCCGCCAGAACGCCAACAACTTCGCCTTCTTCGACGTCGAGCGGATCGAGGTGCTGCGCGGGCCGCAGGGCACGCTGTTCGGGCGCAACACGACGGGCGGCGCGGTCAACGTCATCCTCAAGCGCCCCGGCGACGAGCTCGGCGGCTATATCGAGGCGGGCTATGGCAGCTACAGCAAGAAGATGGTGCGCGGCTCGATCAACGTGCCGTTCGCCGAAGGCATCGCGGTCAAGCTGTCGGGCTATTATGCCGACGACAAGGGCTATGCCAAGAACACCACGACCGGCGAACGCACCAACGACAGCGATCTCGCGGGGCTGCGCGGCGCGGTGCAGTTCAAGGTCACCGACAGGCTGACGTGGAACCTGTCGGCGGCGTACATGCGCAACGACGGCGAGAACATCCTCAACTTCGAGTGCGACCCGCGCAATCCGACCAATTGCGACGGGCGATTCGTGACGACAGGCATCCGCAAGAAATTCGACGCCGCCAACCCCAACCCGTTCGTGCCGCTCGGCGTGCGCGGCGAAAAGGCCAATCGGGGGCTGGGCAACGAAACCGCGCTGCAGCTTTATACCTCGAACATCGAATACGCCTTCACCGACGATCTCAAGCTCAGCTTCATCACCGGGGGCGTCAAGCTCAAGCAGAAATACACGCTTGACTTCGCCGACGGGCGCGGCCTGCCCAACGTCTCGCTGCCGACCCCGCCGGTGGCGGGCTATGCGCGCGGCGGCTTTACCATCCTCAACGACGGCGACCACAGCCAGTTCACGCAGGAGGTCAAGGTCGACGGCAGCCTGTTCAACGGCTTCGTCGATTTCGTCGCGGGGGCCTATTTCTACGACGAGAAGAACACCACCGACTTCGCCGACGTCTTCTCGATCAGCCCGACCTTCGGACTCGTCCTCGGCGACCGCACGCTCTACAACACCACCAAGGCGACGGCGGGCTATGTCCAGGCCGACGTCAACGTCACCGACAAGGTCAAGCTGACGGCGGGCGTGCGCTACACCGACGAGAAGAAGGTGTTCCGGATCACCGACAACCGCACGACCTGCGCGGTGTCGCCGCTGCCCGCGTCGTGCCTCGACAACGCCAATCTGTTCGTCAATCTGGCGAGCGGGCGCGTCGCCATTCCAACCACGCAGCAGGTCAAGATCTGGACCCCGCGCTTCGTCGCCAACTACCAGGCCAACGACGACATCCTCGTCTATGCCAGCGCGACGCGCGGCTTCAAGTCGGGCGGCTGGAACGCGCGCGGCACCAACCCGGTGACGCTGCTGCCGTTCGATCCCGAGAAGGTCTGGAGCTACGAAATCGGCGCCAAGACGCAGTTCCTCGACAACCGGCTGCGCGTCAACGCCACCGCCTTCTACCTCGACACCAAGGCGCTGCAGACCCCGTCGGCCTTCATCGACCCGGTCAGCGGCGCGGCGACCTTCATCACGCAGAACTTCGCCGATTACCGCAACAAGGGCCTCGAGCTCGAAATCACCGCCGTGCCGATCAAGGGTTTGAATCTCTACGCCAATATCGGCTATCAGGACGATCATTACAAAGTCAGCGACACGCTGCTGCCGAACAAGTACGGCGTCAAGGCGGTCCGCCAGCAGCAGCGCGACTGCCTCGCACAGCTGGCGCTCAAGCGCATTCCCATCGGCGGCGGCGCGGTCGGCGGGGTGACCAACAATGCGGTCGACTGCGCCGTCGGCATCATTGACGCCAACGGCAATATCGCCGAGCCGGTGCGGACGCCCGAATTCTCGATCGCCTTCGGCGGCAGCTACGATTTTCCAATTCCCGCCGCCGGCATCATCCTGACCCCGACGGTCAACGCGCTATACCGCTCGAAGCTCGAAACCGGCACGTCGAACGCGACGATCTACACCGGCAGCATCACCGCGCCGTCGGGCACGGTCTATCCGTCGAATCCGTTCGGCGGAAACTACATCGAAGGCTCGCTGACCGAGGCCTTCTGGCAGGTCGGCGCCAGTGTCGCGCTGCGTACCGACGACGGCAACTGGACGCTGGCGCTCGAATGCGAGAACTGCTTCGACAAGGCCTACGCCCAGTCGAGCCTCGTCAACTACACCTACCTCAGCCCGCCGCGGACGTGGATGGTGCGGGCGAAGCGGGTGTTCTGAAGCCGGGATCGACCCCTCTCCCGCAAGGCGGGAGAGGGACAGGTCGCGCCCTTCGCGCAACCAGGGAGAGGGAACGCATGACGAGTAAGCCTCCCCCGTTGGTCCACTCCCTCTCCCTGGTCGCCAAGCGGCGACCTGTTCCTCTCCCGCTTTGCGGGAGAGGGGGCGGACGCGATGCGGGCGTCCCTGCATGACCGCCAAATCCGAATTTCGCGCCGGCGGCCCGGTCCTCGCCGCGTCGGTGCTCGGCGTGATGTGCGGGGCGTCGCCGCTGCCGTTCAACGTCCTGCCGCTGGTCATCGGGCCGGTCCATGCCGAACTCGGCTGGAGCTTCCGCGACATCGCGCTCGGCATCACGCTGTTCGGCGTCGTCGCATCGCTGCTCGCGCCGGTCTATGGCGCGCTGGCGGACCGGGTCGGCGTCCGCAAGGTCGCGCTGTGGTCGCTGTTCGCCTTCGGGCTGGCGTTCGCGACCTTTGCCGTGATGCCGCCGACCAAGGTCGCCTGGTACGGGCTGTGGGCGCTGGTCGGTATCGTCGGCATCGGCTCGACGCCTGTCACGTGGAGCCGCGCGGTGTCGAGCTGGTTCGTCCGCAATCGCGGCCTGGCGCTCGGCCTGATGCTGCTCGGCACCAGCCTCGCCGGGCTGGTCGTGCCGCAGATCGCGCGCCGCGCCATCGAGGGGTTCGGCTGGCGCAGCGCCTTCCCGGTGCTCGCGCTGCTGCCGCTGCTCGTCGCGCTGCCCGTCGGCCTGTGGCTGTTCCGCGAACCGCGTGCCGACGAACGCCCGGCGGGCCTCGCCGACGCGCAGGGGCGGCTGACCGGCCTGCCGGTCGGGCAGGCGCTGCGCGGCTATCGCTTCTGGGTGCTGTGGCTATCGATCCTCAGCGTCGCGATCGCCTACGGGGGCGTCTTCATCAACCTCGTCGAGATCGTCAAGCTGCACGGCTTCACGGCGGCGCAGGGGGCCAACGCCATCGGCGTCATGGCGCTCGGCATCCTCGCGGGGCGTGTCATCACCGGGCTGCTGCTCGACCGCTTCTGGGCACCTGCCGTGCTGATGCCGATCCTGTTGCTGCCCGCGCTCGGCTGCTGGCTGCTGCTCGGCACGACACCCAGCCTGCCGCCGCTGCTCGTCGGCACCGCGCTGCTCGGCTTCGCGGCGGGGGCCGAGTCGGACCTCATCGCCTATACCGCCGCACGCTATTTCGGCATGGCGCACTACGGCACGATCTACGGGCTGCTCTACATGCCCTTCGGCATGGGGTCGGCGATCAGCCCGGCGATCTATGGCGCGGTGCGCGACCGCACGGGGAGCTACGACGCGATGCTGACCATCGCGGTCGGGCTGTTCGCGCTCGGCGGCGTGATGCTGCTGACGCTCGGGCGCTATCCGGCGCAGTTCCCGGCCCGCGAGTCATGAGCGACGCGCCGCACTACGCCGCCGTGGCGATGCAACTGACCGCGCGCTCGGTCGAGGGGCAGGACCGCGCCACCGCGCGCGCCGCCATGCTCGCGCACATCGCCGAAGTCGGCCGCCAGATCGCCGTCGCGCGTGCCTTCGTCGAGCAGTTCGGCGGCGTGCCGTGCAGGCTCGCGGTGCTGCCCGAATATCTTTTCACCAGCTATCCCGGGCGGGTCGCCATCCCCGAATTTGCCGACCAATGCGCCTTCGCCCCCGACGGCCCCGAGTACGAAGCGCTCGGCCGCGTCGCGTCCGACATCGGGCTGTTCGTCGCCGCCAACGCCTACGAGACCGACGCACATTTCCCCGGCCTGTATTTCCAGGCGAGCGTCGTCGTCGCGCCGTCGGGCGACGTGGTGCTGCGCTACCGCCGCCTCAACTCGATGTACGCGCCGACGCCGCACGACCTGTGGTCGAAGTATCTCGACATCTACGGGCAGGAGGGCGTTTTCCCGGTGGCGCGGACCGCGATCGGCAACCTTGCCGCTATCGCCTCGGAAGAAATCCTCTACCCCGAGATCGCGCGTGCCCACGCGCTGCGCGGGGCGGAAGTCTTCGTCCATTGCTCGTCGGAAATCGGCGGACCGAACCCGACCAACAAGCATATCGCGCGCCGCGCCCGCGCCTTCGAGAACCTTGCCTGTGTCGTCAGCGCCAATACGGCGGGCATTTCGGGCACCGCGATGCCGGTCGCGTCCGCCGATGGCAACTCGGCGGTGATCGACTGGCAGGGCCGCGTGCTCGCCGAAGCGGGCGGCGGCGAGACCTTCACGGCGTTCGCCGCGCTCGACATCGGCGCACTGCGCCGCGCCCGCCGCGCGCCGGGCATGACCAACCTGCTCGCCCGCCAGCGCCTCGAACTCTTCGCCGCGACCTATGCGGGCAGTGCGCAGGCGGCCGACAGCATGATCGCAGACGGCGCGGTCGTCGTGCCCGCCCGCGACCATTTCCGCCGCGCCCACGACGCGACCATCGAACGGCTCGACAAGGCGGGCCTGATTTGAGGATATTGTCTTTCGGCCGCCTCCGGGACCACTAGGCAATGCCGGGCCGCGCCGACAGCGAAGGTCCGCTAAGGTCATGGTACAAGCTCGCCAAGCAGGCGGACTGGCGGCACTTCGCGGATGTTCGCAACGATGCCTCGACTGCAAGTCAGGTCGGCGAGCGGACGGTTTTCAACATCGGTGGCAACAGGTACCGGCTTATCGTGTATATCGACTACCGCTTCGGCGTTATTCAGGTCAGGCATATCGGCACCCATGCCGAATACGACCGGGTCGATGTGAGAGGAGTTTGATGTGATCAAAATCACTTGCGACGCCGAACTCGACGCGACGCTGGCGGAAATCGAGACGATGATCGGCAAGGTCGAGCCCGGCACGTCCCGCGGCGATCGCTTCGACGCGCTGATCACCGCAGCCGAAACTTATGAGATCGCGCACCATCCAATCCCCGAACCGACGCCCGAGCAGATGGCCGAATTCCGCGCCGACCAGGAAACCTACCGCCACCGTTCGGCGGCCTGAGGACATTCGCATGGCGATCCACGACGACATCCCGCCGCCCTATTCCGAAGTCGGGACGCACGGCGTCTTCCCGGCGACGACGCACGACGAGCGCGCGCGCTTCAACTTCCTCGCCAACAGCGCCAAGCATATCGCGGGGACGCTCGGGCCGGGCAACAAGCTGGCTTACGACAAGCGCGTCCTGCCCGGCTTCAGGGCGCGCGAGGGTCGCGAGCCCGCCGACCGGTTCGAGGTACGGCGCGCGATGAACGCCGATCCCTATCACCGCTTCTGGTCGGCGTTGAAGCGCAACAACATGGAGATGCGCCAGCAGGCGGGGCGGTCGGTGGTGCTGCGCCAGCTCGACGCGCTCGACGCGCAGGCGGCGGCGCTCAACGACGGTGCGGCGAGCCTCGAACTCCACCCCGAAATCGCCGTGCCGCGCTATCAGCGCGCCGTCGACATCCACTGCATGCCCGGCAGCTATCACGGCGAGGCGCGTGCCCACGACGTGTCGGCGGGGGCGAACTACGACGTCGGCATGTTCGTCACCACCGGCGGCGGCATGGGGGCGCTGAGCGACGGCGGCGGGCAGGCGCTGGCGAAGTGGATCGCCGCGACGCGTCCCGGCTGGCGGCCGCGCCGCATCCTCGATATCGGCGCAACGATCGGGCATAACGCCGTGCCGCTGGCGCAGGCTTTCCCCGACGCCGAAGTCGTCGCCATCGACACCGCCGCGCCGGTGCTGCGCTACGGACATGCGCGCGCCCGGTCGCTCGGGGTCGACAATATCCGCTTCGTCCAAGCCGACGCCGAGGACCTGTCGCGCTGGCCCGACGGGTATTTCGACTGGGTCCAGACGACGATGTTCCTGCACGAAACCAGCGGCACCGCCTTGCCGCGCATCATCGCCGAAGGGGCGCGCGTGCTCGCGCCGGGCGGTCTGATGTTCCACCTCGAACAGCCGCAATACACCCCCGACATGCCGCTGTTCGAGCAGTTCATGCGCGACTGGGATGCCTTCAACAACAACGAGCCGTTCTGGTCGGCGATGCACGCGGTCGATCTCAACGACATCCTCGTGCGTGCCGGGTTCGCGCGCGGCGACCTGTTCGAGGCCAAGGTGCGCGCCGTCGTCGACACGAGCATCTTCCCCCCCGCCGTCGAAGGCGAAGCCGAGGATTTCGGGCGCGCCGCCGTCTGGCACGCCTATGGCGCGTGGAAAGCCGCCGCCGCGCCCGCGCTGCGCGAGGCGGCCGAATGAGCGTCGTCGAGGACGGCGGGCTCGATTACATCGGCCTCGCGGGCCAGCGCGCCAAGGGCCGTCGCCCGGCCTATTTCGACGATCCCGCGATCGACCGGCTGGTGTCGATGGTGATGGCGCTGGCGGGCGAAGTCGCGGTCGGGCGCGAACGCCTCGACACCATCGAGCGCCTGCTCGAAGCGAAGGGAACGCTCGACCGCGCCGACATCGAGGCGTTCCGCCCCGACCGCACGGCGGGGCGTGAACGTGGGTTGATGACGCGTGAATTCGTCGCGCGCGTGCTGCGCGGCGTCCAGCAGGACATGGAAAGTCTGGAATCGCACGATTCCCCCATCGAAGACGTGTCACGACAGTTGCGTGACAGCTAGCTTGCGCTAAGACTCGAAGGCATCGGGACCGTCCGTACTGCCACGGGGACAGCGCGGCCCAGGGTCACGAGACATACAAGGGGAGTTCGAATGGCATCACCACCCAAGAGCGCCGTCGCCAAGCCGGCGGCCGCGAAGAAGGCCGCCGCGCCCAAGGCCGCCGCCGCACCGAAAGCGGCAAAGGCCCCCAAGGCCGCCGCCGATCCCGCCGCCAAGAAGCCCGGCCGGAACATGGATGCGCTGCAGAAGCCGCTGACGCCGTCGCCCGAGCTGGCCGAGATCGTCGGCAAGGACATGCTGCCGCGCGGTCAGGTGGTCAGCAAGGTGTGGGAATATATCCGCGCCCACAACCTCCAGAACCCCAAGGACAAGCGCGAAATCCTCGCCGATGCCAAGCTCAAGAAGGTCTTCGGGCGCGACAAGTGCACGATGTTCGAGATGAACAAGTATCTCGCGCAGCATCTGAAGTAAGCGCGACGCGCGGCGCGGCCGAGTGCAGCGAAGCAAACGCGCCTTCGCGTTTGTGAGCTGCGCTCGGACTCGCGCAAGTGCGGCCGGCGGCGCGGCGGGCCGTCCCCGCCGCCCGTCCGACGGCGCGGCTTTGCCGCGTCGCTTTTTTCTGACTTGCTGCTAATCTCCCGCAGCAGGCGGCAAGCAAGCAGACCGCGGGCAAAGCCCGCGTCGTCGGCCAAAGTTCGTCGGCGGTTGCCGCCGCCCTGTCGTCCGGGCTCGCGCGGGTTCGCGCGCTGTTCGGCAAACGCGAAGCCGCGTTCCCCCCACTGCGACCGACCGCGCTTCGCCCCGCCACCACGAGGATGACGGGGCGGCGCGAAAGCGACCGGGGTCAGACGGTCGCCTGCGACTGCGGACGCGCGCGCCAGGGCCGTGGCGCGTTCGTCCTGGCCGCGTCCGGCACCGGTGCCGAAAGGGGTCGGGGTGCCGACCGCGGGGGTCGGGGAAGAAGGGCGGCTCGAACGCCGTCCGCCGAAACCTTGGCGGGTCCGAGGTCGGGCACCGCCCTGTCCTCATGAACGGACTTATGCCCGACGGTTTGCGGCACGCGCAGATGCAGCGGCGGGCGGCGGCGCACGAGGCGTTGCATGCAACGGTTGCACAGAAAGTTGCATTGCGGTGCATTAAGTCGTTGCGGTTCCATCGCCGACGCGGCAAGACGCGCCGATGTCCGGTGGCGTCACCTTCGCGCAGCGTCTCGACCTCGTGCTCAAGGCGCTGTCGATGTCGCGCGCGCGGCTGGCGTCCGACCTCGGCGTCGACAAGTCGCTGGCGGGGCGCTGGGTGTCGGGCGCGGTGCAGCCGTCGGCGTATAACCTCGAACGCCTGACCGCGCTGGTCGCGGGGCGCTGCCCGGGCTTCACGATGCTCGACTGGGACCGCGATCTCGACGCGCTTGCCGACCGGCTGGGGGTGGCGGTCGCCAGCCCGCCGCCCGCTGCCCCCGCCGCGCTGCCGGTCGCCAGCGACGCGACGCTGCCGCCGCTGCCCTATGGCCTCGTCGCGCTGGCGCGGCGCGAGACGCGGCGGCGCGGCGCGGCGTACACCGGGCGCTGGCGGGTGACGCGGCTGTCGAGTTCGGGGGCGCTGCGCTACATGGTCGAGCACGCGCTGATCGCGCACGACAGCGACCGGCTGAGCTTCCGGCATTTCGGCGGCGGCTGGGAGGTGCGCGGCTGGCTGCTCGTGCTGTCGGTCCAGCTCTATGGCGTGATTTGCGACGCGTCGGACGATTCGCTCGGGTTTTACGTCCTCAACGGCGTCACCGCCGCGAAGGCGACGTGCATCGACGGGATTTTCGCGACGGTGTGCGCCGACCGGGGCCTGACCCCCAACGCGCAGGTCGTGCTGTTCGAGCGTGTCGGCGACCTTGGCGACGACGACGATGGCTGGGCGGCGGCGCATATCGCCCGCTCGGCGGTGACGCCCGCTGCGGATATCCCCGAAGCGGTGCGCGCGGCGGTGGCGCGCGATTTCGGTCCGCGGGCTGCGGCCGAAGGCGGCGAGGCGATGCTGCGCGTGCCGATGGAACGTTCGCTGTGCCGCGGGGACTTGGGCGGGCGCTGAACGGTCAGGCCAGGCGCGGCCGGGCGCGGCGGGGCTGGCAATCGGGGCGCTCGGTGACGCGGACGCCGCGCCCGCTGAGCGGCACGAAGACGCGCAGCGCGGCATCGTCGGGGCAGGGCCGATAGCGCCAGACGAATTCCCAGCCGTCGGGCCACGCATAGCGCCGCGCGGTGCCGAAATGAACGATCGGCTCGCCAGTCGATGCGGCAAAGCGCACCGCCGCCGCCTTGGCCAGCGCATCGGCGGCGGCGACATCGAGGTCGCGCGGCGGGCGCTGCCACCATAGCCACGCCGCCACCAGGCCGAACAGCGCGCCGAGCAGCAGCTTCGCCGCCGCGCCGCGGCTCACCCGGGCACCGTGGAGGCCTCGCCATACGCCGCGAGGGGCAGCGGCTTGCCTTCCTGGCGGATCAACGCCTGCCGCCGGTAGAAGCGCAGCAACCCCGCATCGCCCATCCGCGACGCGCCGAGGCCCGAGCAGCCGAAGCTGGTCTTCTCGACATCGCCGACCATGTTGGTCAGCGCGCCGTCGTTGATCGACACCGCCCCCGCGTCGAGGCGCACCGCCACGGCTTCCGCTTCGGCGATGCTGCCCGCGACGACCGCCGCCGACAGGCCGAACTGTCCGGCGTTGGCGAGCGCGACGCCCTCGTCGACGGTGTCGAACGACACCACCGGGATCACCGGCCCGAAGGTCTCGTCGTCGATCACCGCCATGCCGGGGACCACGCCGGTCAGCACCGTCGGGCGCAGGTACAGCCCGCCGCCGAGCGTCTCGACCCGCCCGCCCGCGTGGAGCGTCGCGCCCCTGGCCACGGCATCGTCGATCTGCGCCTGCACCAGCGCGGCCTGCGGCGCATGGATGAACGGCCCCAGGTCGCCCGCGCCGACGTCGGGGTAGTTGAGCGTCACCGCTGCAGCCGCGCGCACCAGCTCTTCGAGAAACGCATCGTAAATCTCGCGCGCGACATAGACGCGCTCGATCGACTGGCACGCCTGCCCCGTCGCGACGATGCTGGCGCGCAGCGCGAGGCGCGCGGCGGCGTGAGGCTCGGCGCTCGCCAGCACGAGCATCGCGTCCTTGCCGCCAAGTTCGAGAGAGGCGGGAATGAACGCCCGCGCCGCCGCCTCGCCGACCCTGCGCCCGGTCGCGACCGAGCCGGTGAAGACGAGCATATCGACCGCGTCGACCAGCGCCGCGCCGGTCGCGCCGTCGCCTTCGATCACCGCGAACACGCCTGCCAGTTCGGGCACCGCCGCGACCGCGTCCATCAGCGGCGCGAGGAAGCGCGGCGTCACCTCCGACGGCTTGACGATCACCGCGCACCCCGCGACGAGCGCCGGGACCGCGTCGATCAGCGCCAGCGTCAGCGGGAAATTCCATGGGCTGATCGCGCCGACGAGGGCATAGGGGCGCAGCGCGGTGCCGCTGCTGATCCCCGGCACGACGCTGGCGCGCCGCTCGGCCAGCACGCGCGCGACCAGCGGCGGCGCGGCGGCGGCCCATTTGGCGATCATCCCCTGCACGCCGCGCACTTCGAGCGCGCTGATCGCGCGACGTCCGGTATCGGCCTCGAGCGCGGCGGTCAGCGCGGGGGCGCGCGCGCTCAGCGCGGCGGCGAAGGACTGGAGGACGACGATGCGGTCGTCGATGGTCCGCGCCGCCCACGCGGGCTGCCCGGCACGCAGGCGCGCGGCGAGCGCGGCGATGTCGTCGGCGGACAGCGGAACGATGACATGGTCGTTTTCCCCGGTACGCGGGTTACGGATGTCGAGCGGGGCGCGGACGGGCATGCGCGAAGACTAGTCGCACTGTCCCAGTTTGAGAACCATCGCCGGTCTCGTCAGTCCCGCGCCGCCAGCCGCGCCTCGATGGCATCCCAGATCAGCGCGGGTGTATCGGTCCCGTTGAAGCGGTCGATGGCGACGATGCCGGTCGGCGAGGTGACGTTGATTTCGGTCAGATAGCCCGCGATGACGTCGATGCCGACGAAGACCAGCCCGCGCCGTTTCAGCTCGGGGCCGATCGCGGCGCAGATTTCGGCCTCGCGCGCGGTCAGGCCGGTCGCCTGCGCGCTGCCGCCGGCGGCGAGGTTCGAACGGATTTCGCCCGCCTTGGGCAGGCGGTTGATCGCGCCGGTGGGCACCCCGTCGACGAGCACGATGCGCTTGTCCCCCGCCGATACGTCGGGGAGGAACTGCTGCACCATGAAGGGTTCGCGCCATACCTGCTGAAACATCTCGACGAGCGCGGGCAGGTTGGCGTCGTCGCGGCCGATCTTGAAGACCGCCGACCCGGCGTTGCCATAGAGCGGCTTGACGACGACATCGCCGTGGCGCGCGCGGAAGTCCGCCGCCGCGTCGAGGCTGTGCGTTACCAGCGTCGGCGGCATCAGTTCGGGGTAGCCCAGCACGAACAGCTTTTCGGGCGCGTTCCTGACCTCGGCGGGGTCGTTGACCACCAGGGTCTCGCCCGCCACGCGCTCGAGCAAATGCGTCGCGGTGATGTACGCCATGTCGAACGGCGGGTCCTGGCGCATCAGCACGACATCGGTGTCGGTGCCGAGGTCGAGCGTCTGCGGCTCGCCGAGCCACTGAAAATGCGCCCCCGAGTCGCGCGTCACACTGAGTTCGCGCGCCTGCACACGCACCCGCCCCGCCTCGAAGTTGAGCGCGGGCGCGCCGTAGTGCCACAGCCGGTGCCCGCGCGCCTGTGCGCCCAGCATCAGCGCGAAGGTCGAATCGCCGCCGGTGTTGACGGTCTCGATGGCGTCCATCTGGACCGCGACGCGA
This sequence comes from uncultured Sphingomonadaceae bacterium, assembly GCA_964246975.1. Classification (GTDB taxonomy): domain Bacteria; phylum Pseudomonadota; class Alphaproteobacteria; order Sphingomonadales; family Sphingomonadaceae; genus Glacieibacterium. The sequence goes on along the minus strand of CAXTSL010000007.1, from coordinate 32,711 downwards.
AGGGCCATGCGTGTCTCTCCTGTTTGCGACACGGTCTAGGCGTCAGGGGGCGGAGTTTCCAACTCCGTAGTTCGAGCAGATCGGCGAGGGGATCAGCAGCAGCTACGAACCAGCCGACGTTTGCACGAAGCATTGCGAGCTTGAAATCAACCGTTGCAATGTCCTGCCGCCGTTCGTGCGGAAGCGGCCCTGTAGACGGCCAACTGGTCTGCAAAGGCACGCCGATACGCGGGACGCGCTTCGCCGCGCGCGACATACGCCGCCAGGTTCGCGTATTCCTCGACAATACCCGACCCGTCGAGACGGCGGAGGACGAGCACCAACAGAATATCGGCCGCGCTGAACGCGCCGTCGATCCATTCGGCATCACCCAGCCGCTTCGACAGATCGCCAAGTCGGCTCCGCACAGTCTGCTCGATCATCGCCCGGTGTTCGTCGCGCCAGCTTTTGTTTTTTTCGAAATATTGCGCCATCTCCCATTCGACGATAGGCGGCTCGACCGTGTTCAATGCCGCGAACATCCACGTGATCGCCCGCGCGCGCGCCTTCTCGTCCTTGGGAAACAGCCCCGTATGGCGTTCTGCGATGTGGAGGACGATCGCGCCCGATTCGAACAGCATCAAGTCGCCGTCCGCGTAGGTCGGAATGCTGCCGAACGGGTTGCGCGCCCGGTGTTCGGCCTCCTTGAGCGCGGTCATCGACACCAGCGCGACCTCGTAAGGCTGACCCACCTCCTCGAGCGCCCAGCGAACCCGCATGTCGCGCGCGAGGCCCTGGCCCTCGTCGGGCGAACACTCGAATGCGGTTATCGTCGGCATCTCCCACCCAATTCCCGCCGATCCACGCGGCCCAGCTTGTCCCGCCCCCTCAACTATTCGACCGCGCCAGCGACGCCATCGCGCTCGCGATGCGGCTGCGGATCTTGCGGTCGGTGGTCGTCTCGAGCATCGCCGCGAGGCTGGCGCGCGCCGCCGCCACGAAGCCGAGCTGCTGCTCGAGCCGCGCGCGTTCCCACCACATGCCGGTCAGGCGCGGGGCGATATCGGTCATCCGCACCGTCACCTCGAGCGCGCGCGCGATGTCGCCCGCGCGGCGGGCGCGCGCCGCGATGTTCGATTGCAGGCGAATCAGCACGTCGCGGTTGGTCATCGCCTCGAGATGCTCGGCGACGGGCACCGCGCCGCGCCCGCCGACGCGCGCGACGATCGTCGCGAGGCCGCGCGCATCGACCTGCCGCCCGCCGTCGAAGGGGTCGAGGAGGACGCGGTCGCCCTCGCCGCCGATCGCGATCAGGACATGGCCCGGCACGTTGAGCACGTCGACGCGCCAGCCGACGCGGCGGCCCAGCGCCGCATAGAGCAGCGACAGCGTCACGGGCAGTCCGCGCCCGCGTTCGAAGACGCGCGCCAGATCGGCGTTGTCGGGGTTGTCGTAATCCTCGGTATCGCCGGTCAGCCCCTCGCGCCCGCCGAGCAGCGCGGCGAGCAGCCGCCCGCGCGCGGCGCTGGTGCGCACCCCGCTGGCATTGGCGAGCAGGCGCGCCGCGAGCCCCGCGACGCGCGCGCGGACCGGCGCGAGATCGTCGAGCGGGCGGTCTTCGGCGGCGCACGCCAGCGCCGCGTCGGCCAAGTCGATGCCCGCGTCGTCGAGCAGTCCGAGCCGTTCCACCGTCAGGTCCATCACCAGTCTCCACGCCAGACGCCGCGCAACTGCAGCGGCAGCGCCCACGGCCGCACGATGATCGCGTCGATGCGGATCGTCGTGCATCCTGCACCGAAACGCACGACAAGGCTTTCCGCCGCACGCGCGACACGTCGCAGGCGATGATGCTCGATCGCCCAGTGTCCGGCATCGCTGGTGGCGCGCGCCTTGACCTCGACGAACAACAGCGTGCGCCCGCGCCGCGCCACCAGATCGACCTCGCCGACGCCGGTGCGGACGCGCTGCGCGAGAATGGCGAAGCCCTGGAGACGCAGCCACCACGCGGCGATGGTTTCGGCGCGGCGGCCCCGGCGGTCGGCGGCGATGCGGGCAGCGGCGCTACGCATCGCGGAGTTCCAAGGCGCGCGCATAGACCGCCTTGCGCGGCAGGCCGAGCGCGGCGGCGACGCTGCTTGCCGCACCGCTGAGGCTCTGCCCCGCCAGCGCAGCGCGCAGCGCGGCGTCGAGCGTCTCGGCGTCGGGGGCGAGCGGCGCGGCGGGCGGGCCGACGACGATGACGACCTCGCCGCGCGGCGGGGCGTCGGCATAGCGCGCGGCAAGGCTCAGCAGGCTGCCGTCGACGGTCTCCTCGAAGCGCTTGCTGATCTCGCGCGCCACCGCCGCCGGGCGGTCGCCCAGCCCCTCGGCCAGCGCGCCCAGCGCCGCCGCCGTGCGCCCCGCCGATTCGTAGAAGACGAGGCTGGCGCGCAACGCGGCGACCTCGGCGATGGTCGCGGCGCGCGCGGCGGCCTTCACCGGCAGAAAGCCCATGAACAGGAAGCGGTCGGTCGGCAGGCCCGCGAGCGTCAGCGCCGCGACCGCCGCGCACGGCCCGGGGATCGTCACCACCGTCACGCCTGCCGCGCGCGCGTCGCGCACCAGCTTGTAGCCGGGGTCGGAGATCAGCGGCGTCCCCGCGTCGCTGACCAGCGCCACCGCTTCCGACCTCATGCGCGCGATCAGGCGCGGGCGGACCGTATCGGCGTTGTGGTCGTGATAGGGCTGCATCGGCGTCTTCGCGCCGATGTGCGCGAGCAGCCTGGCGGTGACGCGCGTGTCCTCGGCGGCGATCACCGCGACGCCCGCCAGCACGCGCGCGGCGCGTGGCGACAGGTCGCCGAGATTGCCGATCGGGCTCGCGACGATGTAGAGACCCGAACCGAGCGCGGGCGCGTTATCGTCGGCAAGCGCTGGCGCGTTATCGTCGGCAAGCGCTGGCGCGTTATCGTCGGCAAGCGCTGGCGCGCTATCGTCGGCAAGCGCTGGCGCGCTATCGTCGGACGTCGCCTCGGGGAGTGAAGTCATGCGTGGTATCGTGGAACGGATGCGGCACGGGATGCAACCGGCAACGCGCACGACCGCTGTCGTTCTCGCGCTGCTCGCCGCCGCATGCACGACGCCGGCACCGCGCGTCGCCAGCGTCGCCCGGCTCGTCGCGCCGCCGCCCGCCGTCGTTCAGCCGCGCGCGATCGAGGCCCCGACCGCGACCATAGCGCAGAACCGCGTCGCGCTGCTCCTGCCGCTGAGCGGTGCCAACGCCGCCGTCGGCCAGTCGATCGCCAATGCCGCCAACATGGCGCTGCTCGACGCGGGCAGCGCACGCATCAACCTGCGTGTCTACGACACCGCGACCGGGGCCGACGCCGCCGCCGCGAAGGCCATCGGCGAGGGTGCCAAGCTGTTCCTCGGGCCGCTGCTCGCCGGCGACGTGCGCGCCGTGCAGGCGCGCGCGGCGGCGAACGGCGTCGCGGTGCTGAGCTTTTCCAACGACGCCGCGCTGGCGGGCGACGGCACCTATGTGCTGGGCTTCCAGCCCGGCCAGTCGATTTCGCGCATCGTCGGCTATGCCCGCTCGCGCGGCGTCGAGCGCTTCGCCGCGCTCGTTCCCGCCGGCGTCTATGGCCAGCGCGCCGCGAGCGCGTACCTGCGCGCCGTCGAGGCCGATGGCGGCAAGCTCGTCTCGGTCGCGACCTATACGCGGGCCCCGGCGCGCATGCTGGCGGCGGTGCGCCAGGTCACCGACTATGACAAGCGCCTCGCCAAGGCCGCCGCGACACCCGCGCTGCGCCCCGACGGGACCGTCGCGCCGGTGACGTCGCGCCTGCCGTCGGTGGGCTTCCAGGCGCTGCTGATCGCCGACGCCGGGCAGGTCGCCGCCGCCTTCGGTCCGGCGCTGGCGCAATACGGCGCGGGGCCGGGCAGCGTGCTGATCCTCGGCACCGAGCTGTGGAACAACGATGGCGGGGTCAGGTCGGCGAAGGCGCTCGACGGCGCGGTGTTCGCCAGCGTCGCCGACACGCGCTTCCAGCAGCTTGGGCAACGCTACCGCACCAAGTTCGGGTTCGCGCCGTCGCGGCTGGCGAGCCTCGGCTACGACGCGGTGCTGCTGGTCAACAGCGTCGCCGACCGCTGGCCGCTGGGCGACGCCTTCCCGCGCGCGCTGCTGTCGACCCCCGACGGCTTTACCGGTGTCGACGGCGTGTTCCGCTTCACCGCCAGCGGTGTCGCCGACCGGGGCCTCGAGGTGCAGCGCATTTCGGGTGGCACGATCGGCACGGTGGCGGCGGCCCCGCGCGCGCTGCGCCCGGGCGGCTGAGCGCGGCGCGCTAGTCCCAGCGCATCGTCCAGCGGCGGATCTCGCCGACCCACGCGTCGGGGTTGTCGAGCACCGCGCTGTGTCCCGCGCCCGGCACGACGCGCGTCTCGGCATTGGCGACGCGCCGCGCCAGCAGCGCGATCGCGCTCGGCAGCATCTCGTCGTATTCGCCGGTCAGGAACAGCACCGGCACGGCGATCCGCGGCAGCAGCGCCTCGCCGTTATAATAGCGCAGGGAGCCGCTCGCCGCCGTCTCGCCCGGCCCCCACATCGCGCCATAGACGCGCGGGCTGAACGCCTGCGGCATCGCATCGCGGTAGGCGGCGATGGCGGGCGGCACCGGGCGGCGGCGGTCGAAGGTCGCGTTCCACACGGCGATCGCCGCCTGGTAGTCGGGCGCGGTCGTGGCGCCGTCGCGCTCGTGGCGGCGAATCGCCTCGGCGACAGGCTTCGGGAGTTCGGTCAGGCGCTGGCGCGTGCTCGCCTCCCAGCTGCGCGTCGAGACCACCGGGGCGGCGAGGACGAGGCTGAGCAGCCCCGCCGGTCGCCGCGCGGCATATTCGATGGCGAGCGAGCCGCCCCAGCTCTTGCCGACGATGTGCAGCCGGTCGAGGTCGAGCGCGGCGCGGATCGCGTCGATCTCCGAGACGAAGCGCTCGACGGTCCAGTTGGCGGAATTGTTCGGCGTGTCCGAGCGCCCCGAATCGAGCTGGTCATAAAGAATGACGGGGCGCTCGTCGGCGAGCGCGAGCGCGGGCAGGAAATACCAGTGCGAGGAGCCGGGCCCGCCGTGGATGAACAGGACGGGCGCGCGCTTGCCCGAGCCCGTGCCGTTGACGCGAACGTAGAGCTTGCCGCCGCGCGCGGGGACGCGCAGTTCGCGGTCGGGGCGGTAAAGCGCAGCGGCGGCAGCGGCTTTGGGCGCAGCGGCGATCACGGCGGCACCCCCCATCAGGCCCAGCGCAGCACGGCGGTCGAGATCGGCGGGCGCGGGCATCGCGGCAACATGCCGCCGAAGCGCGGTGGTGTCCACCGCCGCCGCGCGCCGATTGACATTTCCGCGCGCTTCGGGCTATGCGCCGCCTCCACGATTTCAGACCGTGCCCTGTGCGGCGCGACCCAAGGACCGACCCGATGAAGCGCACCTATCAACCGAGCAAACTGGTGCGCGCGCGCCGCCACGGCTTTCGCACGCGCATGGCGACCCCCGGCGGTCGCAAGGTGCTCGCCAACCGCCGCGCGCGCGGCCGCAAGAAGCTGAGCGCCTAGTCACGGGCAGGGTCGCGCCGGGACTGCCCACCATCGGGCAGCGCCGCGATTTTCTCGCTGCAAACTCTGCGCGGCGCGCGCCGACACCGGGGTTCGTGCTCCTCGTGCGCGTCCGCGACGACGGCGATGCGGGCCTGCGCGCCGGTTTCACCGTCACCAGGAAGATCGGCAACAGCGTCGTCCGCAATCGTCTCAAGCGCCGCCTGCGCGCGCTCGCCCGCGAGATTTTGCCCGAAGCGGGTGTGGCGGGCGCGGACCATGTCTTCATCGGGCGCGGCGACGGCCTGACGCGCGATTTCGCGGCGCTCGCCGTCGACCTTCGCAAGGCTTTGCTGAAATGCTCGCCAGGCTCCTGACCCTGCCGATCCGGGCGTATCAGCGCGTCCTCAGCCCGCTGCTCCCCAAGTCGTGCCGGTTCGAGCCGACCTGCTCGGCCTATGCCATCGAGGCGCTGACCCGGCACGGCGCGGCGCGCGGGCTGTGGCTCGGCACCAGGCGCATCTGCCGCTGCCACCCGTGGGGCGGCTCGGGCTATGACCCGGTGCCTTGATCGGCTAAAGGGCGCGCATCATCTCAGGGGCACTGGCCTCGGCCGCCGCCCGCCCGAAAGATTTCCGTCTTGACCGACAACCGCAACATGATCCTCGCCATCGCCTTGTCGGCGCTGGTGCTCATCGGCTGGAGCCTGTTCTCCGACCGCTTCTTTCCCGCCCCCAAGGTCGCGCCCGCGCCGACGGTGGCGAGTGCCGGACTTGCCCCCGAGGCCGACGGCATCGCGCCCGCGCCGGGGACGATCGCGGTGGCGCCGGTCGGCGGCGTGCGTCCGTTCGCCACCGTCGCTGCCGAGACTCCGAGGGTCCGCATCGACACGCCGCGCCTGTCGGGCAGCATCAACCTCCGCGGTGCGCGCTTCGACGACCTCGTCCTCAAGACCTATGCGCAAACCATCAAGAAAGACTCGCCCCCCATCCGCCTGTTCACCCCGAGCGGGACCACCGACGCCTATTTCGCGCAGGTCGGCTGGACCGGTACCGGCGCGCCCGCCGCCGACGCGCTGTGGACGGCCACCGGCACGCTGACGCCGCGCACGCCGCTGCGGCTGACGACCACCGGCCCGACGGGGGCAAGATTCGAGATCGTCGTTTCGGTCGACGACGCGTGGATGTTCAAGATCGACCAGATCGTCCGCAACACCGGTACGGCACCGCTCAGCGTGCGTCCGTTCGGCCTCGTGTCGCGCACCGGCGAGGGGCATGAGAAGGACGCCTTCAACCTCCACGTCGGGCCGCTGGGGGTCTTTAACGGCACGCTCCACGACAGCAGCCTGGTCTTCAAGAAGCTGCGCGAGGACGGCCCGCAGACCGCGCATACGCAGGGCGGCTGGCTCGGCATCACCGAGAAATACTGGCTCGCGGCGCTGATCCCGGCACAGGACACGATAGCCGATATGCGCTTTGCCGCCGCGCCCGGCGACCGCTTCCAGACCGACGTCCAGACCGTTCCGCTCAACGTCGCTCCGGGGTTCACAGGTGCCTCGACGCAGCGGCTGTTCGCAGGCGCGAAGGAGGTCGCGACGCTGACGCGCTACCGCGACGCGCTCGGCATCCCGCTGTTCGACCGCGCCGTCGACTGGGGCTGGTTCCGCGTGCTCGCGCAGCCGATCTATCAGGTGCTGAGCTGGCTGTTCGCGCTGACGGGCAATTTCGGCGTCGCGATCATGGGGCTGACGCTGCTGATCCGCGCGCTGATGTTCCCGATCGCCAACAAGCAGTTCGCGTCGATGGCCAAGATGCGGATCGTCGCGCCGCGTCTCAAGGAACTCCAGACCCTCCACAAGGACGACAAGGTCAAGCTCCAGCAGGAGATGATGGCGCTCTATGCCAAGGAGAAGGTCAACCCCGTCGCGGGCTGCCTGCCGATCTTCGTGCAGATCCCGGTGTTCTACGCGCTCTACAAGACGCTGCTGATCTCGACCGAGATGCGCCACCAGCCGTTCGTGCTGTGGATCAAGGACCTCAGCGCGCCCGACCCGCTGACGCCGCTCAACCTGTTCGGGCTGATCCCGTGGCAGCCGCCCGCGATGCTCGCGCTCGGCCTGCTCGCGATCCTCCTCGGCATCTCGATGTGGCTCCAGCAAAAGCTCAACCCCGCCGTCATGGACCCCGTCCAGAAGCAGATGTTCGCGCTGATGCCGTGGGTGTTCATGTTCATCATGGCCCCCTATGCGGCGGGGCTGCTGGTCTACTGGATCACCAACAACGTGCTGTCGATCGCGCAACAATGGTTCATGCTGCGCAAGTATCCGATGCCCGCCGCCCCCGAACCGGCGAAGTGATGGACCCCGAAATCGACCCGAAAGCCGAGGAACGCGCGCGCCTGCGTTTCATCGAGGACGCGCGGCGCGTCTTCGCGGGGCCGGTCGAGTTCCGCCTGTCGGCCCCGGCGCTCGAGTTCCTGCCCGACGCCAGGGTTCCCGAGATCGCCTTTGCGGGCCGGTCGAACGTCGGCAAGTCGTCGCTGCTCAATGCGCTGACCGGACGACAGGGCCTCGCGCGCACCTCGAACACGCCGGGGCGGACGCAGGAGCTGAACTATTTCGATGTCGGCGAGCCGCTGAGCTTCCGCCTCGTCGACATGCCCGGCTATGGCTATGCCGAGGCTCCCAAGGATATCGTCAAGCGCTGGCAGGACCTGGTGTTCGACTATCTGCGCGGGCGCGCGGTGTTGAAGCGCGTGCTGCTGCTGATCGACGCGCGCCACGGCATCAAGCCCGTCGACGAACAGATCATGAAGCTCCTCGACAAGGCGGCGGTGAGCTATCAGCTCGTGCTGACCAAGGCCGACAAGATCAAGCCGACCGCGCTCGCGGCGACACTGGCAGGCATGGCGGCGCTCGCGGCGAAGCACCCGGCGGCGTTCCCCGAACTGCTGCCGACGAGCAGCGAGAAGGGCGACGGCATTCCCGAACTGCGCGCGGCGGTGGTGCGGGCGGTGGGGGCTTAATTTTCTTCCCCCTCCCCTCCCGGTGAGCCCTTGCGAACCGAGAGAGGGGAGGGTCGGGGTGGGGAGTGTCCCCAAGCGGGAAAGCCGTCGCGGGGCGCAACACCCCACCCCGACCCTCCCCTCTCTCCGCTGCGCGGGGAGGGGAGGGGGCCGAAGGTTCTACCGCGCCACCCAATCCGCGACCTCGCCCGCAACCCGGTTCGCCACCGCGTTGAGCGCCACCGCGACCTCGCCCGGCGCATTGCTCGCGACCGGCGCGGTCGCGTCGAAGCGGCGGATGCCGAGCGTCTTGCCGCCGTCGCCCGTCAGCAGCGCATCGTAGCGGATGACGACCTTGAGCGCGCCCGCGTCGCGTGCATCGAGGCCGAAGTCGCCGAGCGTACCGCTGAGCACGCGCGTCGCGCCGAGCGTCGTCTGGCGTGCGTCGATGACGGTCACCCCCTTGGCGGCAATGGTGTCGGCGAGCAGATGCGCGAACTGCCGCGCCGGCTGCTCGGCCCAGGTCGCGCCGGTGAGATACGCCAGTTCGGTATCTTGCGTGATCACCGGCAGGCGCAGCGTCTGCAGCGGCCCCGGCACCAGCGGCGTCACGACGCTCAGCGTCCGCGCCACGTCGCGCGGCCCCGCGACGGGCGCGGCGGTGGCACGCAGCGTCAGCAGCGCGACCGGGGCCTTGTCGTTGCCGCCGATCTGCACCAGCGGCCCGCAGGCGGCGAGCAGGGCCAGTGTCGATACCGCAAGGATCGAGGGTCCGCGCATCACTTGTCCTTCTTGGTCGCGGGATATTCGGGCAGCCGCCGCCCGGCGATCAGCGCCTTGGCGGGGTCCTCGTCGAGCTTGGCCGCGACCGCGCCGAGCGAGCCCGTCACGGCGCGCAGGTCGGCGATCAGCTGGCCGATCTCGGGCACGGTGCGCGTCGACAGCGCGTCGACCCCGGGCCGCGCCGCGCCGATCAGTTCATCGACCTTGGTCAGCGACCCGTTGGCGCGCTTGACCGTGGCGTCGAGGTCGGTGAGCAGCACCTTGCCATGGTCGTTGACCAGCCGGTCGGTGTCGCCGACGAGACCCTTCAGCGCCGTCGCCGCGTCGGTCGCGGCGCGCAGCGTCTGGCGCGTCTCGGCGAGCGTCGCGGCGATCTCGGGGCCACGATCCGCGAGCGCGCCCGACAGCCGGTCGGTATTCTGCAGGATATGCGTGATCGACTCGCGCGTCGTCGGGTTGAGCAGCTTGTTGAGGCTCGCGGTCAGGTCGCTGACGTTGTTGAGCAATTCGGGCGCACTGGCGAGCAATTGCCCCAGCGCGCCCTTGCGCGGCGGGATCAGCGGGCGGCCGTAGGGCCCGATCGCGACGATCGGCGGCTGCCCGCCCATCGCGCCGTTGAGCGCGATCTGGCTGACCCCGGTGAAGCCGACCCCCTCGACGCCGGCCGTCGTGCCCTGCAGGATCGGCGTGTCGGGCTGGATGGCGATGCGGACGCGCACAAGCTGCGGCGAATTGGGGACCAGCGCGATCTTCTGAACCTGCCCCACCGGCACGCCGTTGAACGCGACCGCGCTACCCGGCGCGAGGCCCGAAATCGACTGGGTGAAGACGATGTCGTATTCGTTCTTCGCCTCGCCCGAAAAGCGCGCGAGGAACAGCACGGCGGCGAACAGCAGCACGGTGAAGGCGAGCACCACCGAACCGACGAGGACATAGGAACTTCGCGTTTCCACTCAGGCGGTTTCCTTGTCCTTGGCAGCCGTTTCCAAGACCGGCGCGTCCTTGCGGGCCTCGTGCGGGGTAGCGGCGCGGCCGCGCGGACCGCGAAAATAATCCTGCACCCACGGATGATCGAAATCCATCAGTTCCGGGATCGTTCCGACCTTGAGCACCTTGTTGTCCGCCAGCACCGCGATGCGGTCGCAGATCGCGTGCAGCGTATCGAGGTCGTGGGTGATCAGGAATACCGTCAGGCCGAGCGTGTCGGCGAGGCTGCGGATCAGTTCGTCGAAGGCGGCGGCCGAGATCGGATCGAGCCCCGACGTCGGCTCGTCGAGGAACAGCAGCGCCGGATCGAGCGCCAGCGCGCGCGCCAGCCCCGCGCGCTTGCGCATGCCGCCCGACAATTCGCTGGGGAATTTCGGTCCCGCCAGCGGCGGCAGGCCGACCATCGCGATCTTGTAGCCCGCGATCTCGTCCATCAGCGCCTCGCCGAGCTTGAAGAACTCGCGCAGCGGCACCTCGATATTCTCGGCGACGGTCAGCGCCGAAAACAACGCGCCGTCCTGGAACAGCACGCCCCATTGGCGGCGCAGGTCCTTCTCCGCCGCCGCGTCGAGGCTATTCGTCGCCTTGCCGAACACCTCGATCTCGCCGGCGCGCGGTTCCTGCAGGCCGATGATCGAGCGCATCAGCACCGACTTGCCGGTGCCCGAGCCGCCGACGATGCCGAGGATCTCGCCGCGCCGCACGTCGAGGTCGAGGCCGTGGTGGATGATCTGCTCGCCGAAGGCATTTTCGAGCCCGCGGACGCGGATGACGATGTCGTCGTCGGGTTTGGCCATCAGACGTAGCCCAGCGCGGTGAAGAACACCGCGAAAAAGGCGTCGAGGACGATGACGAGGAAGATCGACTGCACCACCGCCGCCGTGGTGCGCTGGCCGACCGATTCGGCGTTGCCGCTGACCTGCATGCCCTGGAAACAGCCCGTCACCGCGATGATCACGCCGAACACCGGGGCCTTGACCAGCCCGATCCAGAAGTCCGCCATCGGCACCACCTCCTGCAGCCGCTGGACGAAGGTGACGGGGGGAATGTTGAGCGAGGTCCAGCAGAACAGGGCACCGCCGAGAATCGCCATCATCGAGCCGTAGAAGCCGAGCAGCACCATCATCAGCGCGGTGGCGATCAGGCGCGGCAGCACCAGCACCTCGAACGCCGACAGTCCGATGGTCCGCATCGCGTCGATCTCCTCGTTGAGCTTCATCGAGCCGATCTGCGCCGCGAACGCCGACGCCGAACGCCCCGCGACCATGATCGCGGTGAGCAATATGCCGAGTTCGCGTACCGTCGAGCGCCCGATCAGGTTGACGACGAAGACCTCGGCCCCAAACTGGCGGAGTTGCACCGCGCCCTGCTGCGCGAGCACGATGCCGACGAGGAACGACAGCAGTCCGACGATGCCGAGCGCGTGGACGCCGACGACATCCATCTGCGTCACCACGGCGTTCCAGCGCAGCGAGCGGCGGCTGACGATCGTCTGCGCCAGCGTCACCAGCGTCTTGCCGAGGAAGGCGAGGAAATTGCCGAGCGTGTTGAGCGCATCGACGACGCCGCGCCCGATGCTTTCGAGCCGACGCGCGACGACGCCGCCGGTCTCGGGGCGCATCCTGCAGGGGGCGTCGGCCTCGCCGACCTGCGCGATCAGCCGCGTCGCGTCGGGCGAGGCGTTGGCGACCTCGGCGCGCGCGCCCGCCGCCTGCCAGTCGCGGATCGAACGATGGACGAGCCACGCGCCGACGGTGTCGATGCGCTCGACGCCGCCAAGATCGAGCGTCAGCGCGGCCTTGCCCGGATCGACGCGGCGCAATTCGGGCTCGACGCCGCCGATGTGCGCGACGGTCCAGTCGCCGCCCAGCCGCAGCCGCCGCGCGCCGTCGGCGGTTTCGTCGAGAAGACTGGCGTCGCTCACGCGGCTGTGGTGCGGGATCGGATCATGTCGGGCAAGTCACAAACGCTTGGGCGCGGGAAAGTTGCGCGGCACCGCGCGGGCGACCTCATTCGGCGCGCCCGTCGAGCCGCCACGGCGGGAAGCGCTGGTTGATCCCGGCATGGTAGAGCACGATGATGTTGCCCGCCGGATCGCGCGTCACGGCGCGCCGCCAGCGATAGTCCATGTCGGCGGGCGGCGCATCGAAGACGACGCCGCGCTCCTCGGCCGCCGTCACCTCGGCATCGACATCGTAGCAGTGAAGATGGATTTCCGCCGCCCCGGCACGCGCCGCCGTCCCACCCTCGCCGTCGAACACCTCGATGCTCAGCGTCGCGCCGCCGGTCGTCTCGAAGCGCGCATAGCGCGGCGGCGCGGCGACGATCTGGACGAGCCCGAGCGCCTTGTAGAAGGCGAGGCTGGCGTCGTAGTCATGCGCGGGCAGGGTGACGTGGTTGAGGTGCATGGGCGATCCCTCGCGGTATGGAGATCGCGCATAGCGGTGCGAAGTTTACGAAACAACGCCGCGCGCGGGTCCGGCGCGCGGTGTAGCCCGGCAAAGTTCGTCAGGCCGGGGCGAAACCGGCGCGGCGCCGGCGCAGCGCAGCGCCCGCGATGCCGAAGCCGCCGACCATCAGCGCCCACGTCGCCGGCTCGGGGACCGCGCCGTCGTCGGCAAACAACGCGAAATTGTCGATCGCCCAGCTTTCGTCGTCGCCACCCTGGAAGCCCGCGCCGCCGAAGTTTATCGACAGGGCAAAGGTGCTCGCAGTGTCGGGGAGCGTGAACTCGTAATGCACCAGCCGGTCAGGCCAGGTCGGGTTGGCGCTGTAATACCCCGACTGGGTCAACGTCCCCGGCCCGTAGAGCGGCGCGCTGCCGAGAACGTTGTTCGACGTGAATTGATAGGCGGTGCCGTTGACATCGACGAACAATGTGTCGGGCGAGCAGCAGCCGCCATCGAAGCCGTCCCAGCTGTCGAGGAAGGCGAGATCGAAACTCAGCTTGATGCCGGTGTGCGCGCCGAGGCCGAACGCCGTGAAAATCGTCGTGCCCGCCGTGTCATTTCGGAAATACTTCGTGCCGGTGCCGGGCATCGTCCCCGACGAGTCGACATTGCCGCCACCGAATTGGGTCAGCAGCGACACGTAGGGAAACGGCCCGAGATTCTCGTAGCCGTTGTTGTCGAAGCTCGTCGACCAGACGTTGACATAGGCGGCGAGCGCGGGCTGCGCGACCAAAGCGGCGACGGCGGCGGCGAGCGCGTAGCGGATCATGGCGGTCTCCCAAGTCGGTCAAGACATTGACACTGGTACGCCGGAACGCCGATCGTTACGCCCACGAGGTGATGCAAAGTTCGTGCCATTCGGCCAAGCCGTTTGAATTGCTACGATGGTGGTTCGGGCGGGCGATGGAAGTGTAAAGCCTGCCGACTCTTTGCCGCCTTTCTTTCGCCGCGCGGCGCTCCTAAATGCCCGGCAATGCAAATCCCCGGCCTTATCGACCCGGTGCCCGTGCCGCGCGCGCCCGCCGTCCGCGCCGACGGCAGGACCGCGATCGTCGGGCTCAGCCGTGCCGCGCTGCGTGACGCGCTCGAAGCTTCGGGCCTCGACGCGCGCGCCGCCAAGATGCGCGCCAGCCAGATCTGGCACTGGGTCTATCATCGCGGCGTCACCGAGATCGAGGCGATGGCCAATATCGCCCGCGACGTGCGCGCGCAGATCGCGGCGCATTTCGTCGTCGGACGGCCCGAGGTGGTGCAGGCGCAGGTGTCGGCGGACGGGACGCGCAAATGGCTGCTGCGCTTCGACGACGGCAACGAGGCCGAATGCGTGTTCATTCCCGACGCCGACCGGGGGACGCTGTGCGTGTCGTCGCAGATCGGCTGCACGCTCAATTGCCGCTTTTGCCTGACGGGCACGATGAAGCTGGTGCGCAACCTGACGCCGGGCGAGATTGTCGGGCAGGTCATGCTGGCGCGCGACGCGCTGGGCGAGTGGCCCGGCGACGGGCACGCCGCGAGTTCCTACGACGCCGAAGGCCGCATGCTGACCAACATCGTCATGATGGGCATGGGCGAGCCGCTGTATAATTTCGAGCATGTCCGCGACGCGCTCGCCATCGTCATGGACGGCGACGGGCTGGGGCTGTCGAAGCGGCGGATCACGCTGAGCACCAGCGGCGTCGTGCCGCTGATGGCGCGCGCCGGGGCGGAGATCGGCGTCAACCTCGCGGTGTCGCTGCACGCCGTCACCAAGGCAGTTCGCGACGAGATCGTGCCGATCAACAAGCGCTATGGCATCGACGAGCTGCTGGCCGCCTGCGCCGCCTATCCCGGTGCCAACAACGCCCGGCGCATCACCTTCGAATATGTCATGCTCAAGGACAAGAACGACAGCGACGCCGAAGCCCACGAACTCGTCCGGCTGATCCGCAAATACGACCTGCCCGCCAAGGTCAATCTGATCCCGTTCAACCCGTGGCCGGGCAGCGACTACGAGACCTCGACCCCCGAGCGCGTTGCGCGCTTCTCGGAAATCGTGTTCGCCGGCGGCATCTCGGCCCCCGTCCGCCGTCCGCGCGGGCGCGATATCATGGCGGCGTGCGGCCAACTTAAGTCGGCGAGCGAGAAGGTCAGCCGCGCCGAACTCGACCGGCGCGCGGTGGAGAAGGAGGCGGGATGGGCGACCGCCGCGTAACCGCAAGATCGACCATGGCGAACCGCCCCGCATGATCCTCCTCGACCGACTCTTCCGCCGCATCATCCGCGAAGGCGACCTGCGCGTCATCGACCACCGGGGGCGCGAGTATCGCTACGGCGCGCCGTCCGACCGGGTGCCGCCCGCGACCTTCCGCTGCACCGATGCCGCGACGGCGCGCGCCATTGCGCGCAACCTCGCGCTCGGCGCGGGCGAGGCGTATATGGACGGGCGGATGATCGTCGAACGCGGCAGCATTGCCGATGTCGTCAACGCGGTGACGTGGAACGTCCGCTGGAGCCGCGACAACCCGGTGCGCTTCGCGCTGTGGCGGCAGGCGGCGCTGGCGGGGTGGCTCGGCCAGTTCAACCAGGCGGCGCGCGCGCAGCGCAACGTCGCGCACCATTACGACCTCAGCGACCGGCTCTACGACCTGTTCCTCGATGCCGACCGGCAATACAGCTGTGCCTATTACACCGACCCGGGCAACACGCTGGAGCAGGCGCAGACCGACAAGCTGGCTCACATCGCCGCGAAGCTCGACCTCAAGCCGGGGCAGCGCGTGCTCGACATCGGCTGCGGCTGGGGCGGCCTCGCACTGTACCTGAACCGCGTCTCGGGCGCACACGTTACGGGCGTCACTTTGTCGGTCGAGCAACACAGGCACGCTACCGAACGCGCCGCCGCCGCCGGGGTAGCGGACCGGGTACGCTTCGAGTTGATCGACTATCGCGCGCTGACCGGCCAATACGACCGCATCGTCTCGGTCGGCATGTTCGAGCATGTCGGGCTGCCGCAGTACCAGGTGTTCTTCGACAAGGTACACAGCCTTCTCGCCGACGACGGCGTCGCACTCCTCCACACCATCGCGCGCGCCGACGGCCCCGGCGCGACCGACCCGTTCACCGCGAAATACATCTTCCCCGGCGGCTATTCGCCCGCGCTGTCGCAGATCGTCCCCAAAATCGAGCGCGCGTGGCTGTGGATCACCGATATCGAGGTGCTGCGCCTGCACTATGCGCTGACCATCGAGGACTGGGCGCGGCGATGCGCGGCGCACGAGGCCGAGATCGTCGCGCTCTACGACGCGCGCTTCTTCCGCATGTGGATGTTCTACCTCGCCGCCGCCGCCTCGGCATTCCGCAACGACGGGCACATGAACGTCCAGATCCAGATGACCAAGCGCCGCGACGCGCTGCCGCTGACGCGCGACTATATCGCGGCGGCGGAAACCGGCTATCGTGCGCTCGGCTAGGAGCGCGTCATGCGGGTCAGCGACGCCATTCTCGACGAGGTCCGGACGCGCGGGTTCGCGCGCGTCCCCGGCTTTCTCGACGCCGACCGCCTTGCTGCCGCGCGCGCGGCGCTGTGGAAGATCTTTCCGCGCCCCGAGGCTTATTTCGCCGACCCCACCGCGCACGCCAGGTTCGGCAAATCGCAGTTCGCGGGTATCCGCTATCTGCCCTACGACGACCTCGCGCTCGACCTGCTGCCCGTCGACCCCGATCTCGTCGATGCCGCCGAGCGGTTTCTGGGCGGTCCCGAGATCGACCTCTACAAGGTCGAGCTGTGGGCGAAATACGCCGGTGCCATCGACTACGACCAGCCGCACCACCGCGACTATGGCAACCACACGCTCGTCGTGCCGACACCCGACCGACCGCAGCTGACGAGCTTCGTGCTGCTCAGCGACGTTACCGAAGCCGACGGCGCGACGCGCGCGGTGCCGCTCGAGCACGGGAGCCATCTGCCGTTCACGCCGATGATCCTCGAACCCGGCGACCTCCGCGATCACGAGGAGGCGCTTACAGGCGCGGCGGGAACGCTGATCCTGTATCAGACGCACGTCTTCCATCGCGGTGCGAACTTCACGCGCGCCGACGCATCGCGCTTCATCCTGATGGCCGATTACAAGCGGCGCGGCGACGCGTGGACGGGCAAGATGGCGTGGCCCGACCAGGCGATCCGCAAGGGCTGGAGCGCGGCGCTGAGCGCGATGACGGTGCGCCAGCGCGACCTGTTCGGCTTTCCGCCGCCGGGCAGCGACTATTGGACCCCCGCGACGGTCGAGGGGGTCCAGGCACGCTATCCGGGGATGGACATGGGGCCGTACTCGCTTCCCCCTCCCCTCCCCGCGTAGCGGAGAAAGGGGAGGGTCGGGGTGGGGTGTTTCACCGCGCGACGCGGACTTCGTGGCGAGGCACCCCACCCCGACCCTCCCCTCTCTCGGTTCG
This sequence comes from uncultured Sphingomonadaceae bacterium, assembly GCA_964246975.1. Lineage (GTDB taxonomy): Bacteria > Pseudomonadota > Alphaproteobacteria > Sphingomonadales > Sphingomonadaceae > Glacieibacterium. Next base: position 15,518 of record CAXTSL010000007.1, on the reverse strand, counting down.
CAAACGCTCACCGGGAGGGGAGGGAGAAGAAATCAAACCCGCTGCAGCCGCACCAGCGCCGTATCGAGCGCCGACAGGAAGCGCGAGCGGTCGGCCTTCGAAAACGACGCGGGACCGCCGACGATGTCGCCACCGGCGCGCAGGTCCGCCATGATCGCGCGCTGCGCCACCGCGCCGCCGATCGAGTCGGCGGTGAACGGCTTGCCCGTCGGCGACAGCACGACGGCCCCCGCCTTGACGGCGCGGTCGGCGAGCAGGATGTCGGCGGTGACGACCACTGTCGCGGCTCCGGCGCGCGCCGCGATCCAGTCGTCGGCGGCATCGAAGGCGTCGCTGACGACGACCTGCTCGACGAGCGGATGGACGGGGACGCGGAACCAGCTGTTGCTGACGATCGCCACCGGCACGGCGTGGCGGAAGGCGACCTTGTAGATCTCGTCCTTGACCGGGCAGGCGTCGGCATCGACGAGGATTTGCAGGCGCGTCATCGCGACGCTCAGGCCAGCGGGCGGTCGCCACGTCAAGCCGCCGGTTGCCGCCCTGCCGCGCGCGCCTTATGGCCCCTCGCGCATGACCGTCCCCCCCGTCGCTTCCCCTTTCGACTCGTTTTTCCTCGGCGGCTTCGAATGCTCGACGCATAAGCGCGCCGACGGCATCCGCCTCGATCTCGTCGCGCTGACGGGGCACGACGTCCAGGCCGAGCGCGACTATGCGCTGCTGCGCGCGCACGGCATGCGCGCGGCGCGCGACGGCGTGCGCTGGCACCTCGTCGAGCGGCGCAGTGGTATCTACGACTGGTCGAGCCTGCTGCCGCAACTGCGTGCCGCGCGGACCCATGGCGTCCGGGTGATCTGGGACCTGTTCCACTACGGCTGGCCCAACGGTGCCGACATCTGGTCGGCGCGCTTCGTCGCCCGCTTTGCGGCGTTCGCAGGGGCGGCCGCCACAGTCATCGCGGCGGAAACCGACGGCGACTGCTGGTTCTGCCCCGTCAACGAGATCAGCTTCCTGAGCTGGGCGGGCGGCGACACCGGCGGCATGAACCCGTTCGCGCGCGGGCGCGGCAACGAGCTCAAGGCGCAGCTGGTGCGGATGGCGGTTGCGGCGATCGACGCCGTCCGCGCTGCCGTGCCGAACGCGCGCTTCATCACCGCCGAGCCGCTGATCCACATCCTGCCGCAATCGGGGCAGGAATATCATGTGCGCGCGGCGGCGGATTATATGGAGGGCCAGTTCGAGGCGGTCGATTACCTGACCGGACGCCGCCGCCCCGAGCTGGGCGGGCAGAACGATTTCGTCGACCTCTGCGGGGTCAATTTCTACTTCAACAACCAGTGGATCGATCACGGGCGCCCGGTGCATCTGGGCGAGGCGATCTACAAGCCGTTGCGCGACCTGCTGCGCGAGACGTGGGAGCGCTACCGCCGCCCGCTGCTGATCGCCGAGACGGGGACCGAGGGAGGCTTTCGCGCGCCGTGGCTGCACTATGTCTGCGACGAAGTCGCAGCGGCGCGCGCCGACGGCGTGCCGGTCGTCGGCATCTGCCTGTACCCGGTGCTCAGCCACCGCGGCTGGGACGACGCGCGCCACTGCCCCAACGGCTTGTTCGACGGCTATACCCCCGACGCCGACCGCACCGCCTTCGCGCCGCTCGCCGACGAGCTGGCGCGGCAGGGCGCGCGTTTCGGCTCTGCCCCGCACCCGACCAGGCCTTGAACCCGCGCTGACGCGCGATTGAACGGACGCGGATTTGGGGCGTTCGATCGGCGACCCCATGCCGGAGACCCGCGATGCCTTTCGTCCTGCCGCCGCTGCCCTTCGCCGAGGACGCGCTCGAGCCGCATATGTCGGCGCGGACCCTGTCGTTCCACCACGGCAAGCATCACAAGGCCTATGTCGACAAGGCCAACGAACTGATCGCGGGCACGCCGCTCGAACAGCTGCCGCCTGCCGAGATCGTTCGCCGCGCGCATGCCGAGGGCAACGACACGCTGTACAATCAGGCGGCGCAGGCATGGAACCACGACTTCCTGTGGCAGTCGCTGTCGCCCGACGGCGGCGGTGCGCCGGGCGGCGCGCTCGCGGCGGCGATCGACCGCGATCTCGGCGGCATGGACGCCTTCGCCGCCGCCTTCACCAAGGCCGCGACCGGGCATTTCGGCAGCGGCTGGGCATGGCTGGTCAGCGAGCATGGCACGCTCAAGGTCTTCGCCGCGCACGACGCCAACAACCCGCTGGTCTGCGAGGGCCAGGTGCCGCTGCTCGTCCTCGACCTGTGGGAGCACGCCTATTATCTCGACTGGCAGAACGCGCGGCCCAAGTTCGTCGCGGCGTTCCTCGCCGACCTCGCCAACTGGACCTTCGCCAGCGGGAATTTCGGCGCGACCGCAGCGTAGGCGTCAGACGCGCACGATCAGCTTGCCGAAATTGCCGCCCGAATACAGGTCGGCGAGCGCCGCCGGAAAGCTGTCGATCCCATCGCGGATGTCTTCGAGCGCGTGCACCTCGCCCGACGCGAGCCACGCGCCGATCTCGGCCTGCGCCTGCGGGAACTTGTCGGCATAGTCGAAGACGACGAAGCCTTCCATCCGCGCGCGCGCGACGAGCAGCGCCATGTAGTTGCGCGGGCCGCTCAGCTTCGACGGGTCGTTATACCCCGCGATCGCGCCGCACAGGACGATGCGCGCGCGGCGGTTCAGCAGCGACAGGCAGGCTTCGAGGATCGGTCCGCCGACATTGTCGAAATAACAGTCGATGCGGTCGGGGACGGCAGCGGCGAGCGCCTTGAACATCCCTTCGGCCTTGTAGTCGATGCAGGCGTCGAAGCCGAGCGTGTCGGTGACATAGGCGCATTTCTCGGGACCGCCCGCGAGACCGACGACGCGGCAGCCGCGAATCCGCGCGATCTGGCCGACGAGCGCGCCGACCGCGCCGCTGGCCGCCGACACCACGACGGTCTGCCCCGCCTCGGCCTGGCCGACGTCGAGCAGGCCGAAATACGCCGTCATGCCGGGCATGCCGAGCACGCCGAGCCAGCGCGGCGCGGGCGCGACGGCCAGGTCGATGGCGTGGAGGTCGCGGCCCGGCAGGACGGCGAAGCGCTGGATGCCCGTCATGCCCTCGACCGCGTCGCCGGGGTTGAAGCCGGGGTGGTGCGACGCGACGACCTCGCCGACGCCGCCGGCGCGCATCACCGCGCCGACCTCGACGGGCTCGATGTACGACTTGCCCGCGTTGATCCAGCCGCGCATCGCGGGGTCGAGGCTGACATGGCCGACGCGCACTAACACCTCGCCGTCGGCTGGGGTCGGCACCGCCTCGTCGGCGATCGCCCAGGTGTCGGGGCCGGGGACGCCGACGCCAGGGCGCTGCGCGAGGCGGACGGTGCGGTTGGTGTCGGTCATGATGGTCCTCGAGAAGCTTGCCAGCGCAGCCTAGCCGCTGGCGCGCCTGAACAACAGCCGGTCGGGGCCCTTGAAGCCGATCGTCCAGACCACCGCGGCGAAGACCCCGAGAATCGCCGCGACGCCGAGCGTCAGCTGCAGGACTTCGCCGATCTTGACCCCCGCGACGGTGAGCGCGGGCGGAATGCGCTGGACCGCGAGGCCCACCGCGAACGCCGGCAGGCCGGCGATCAGCAGCGACCAGCGCCAGCCGCTGACGGGCGCGTGCAGGCTGCGCCGCAGCACCTGCGTCTTGGCGACCGAGAGGAACAGCGCCGAGATCATCAGGCCCGCCGCCGCGCCGACGCCGCCGAAGCGCCCGACGAGGAGCAAGGTCGCCGCGACCTGCACCGCGATGCCCGCCGCCGACCACAGCAGGTTCGCGCCGCGCCGGACGTAGATCAGCGCGCCCTCGGTGACTGCGGCTTGTGCGGCGAACAGCTCGACCGTCAGCAGCAGCGCCAGCACGGCAGCCCCGCCCGCGAACGACGGGCCGAACAGCCCCATCAGCGCCGCGCCGGGCATGCCGAGCGCCAGCACGACGCCGAGCTGCACCGCGCCGATCCAGAAGCCGATCTGGCGGACGTGCCCCGCCACCGCCGCGAGATCGCCGCGCGCGAGGTTGGTGGTCAGCACGGGGCCGAGGATCGGGTCGAAGCTGGTCTTGAGCTTCTGCGGCAGCGACGCGATCTGCTGTGCGACGTAATAGATGCCGATGACCTCGGCGCTGGCGAAGCGGCCGAGGATGAAGACGTCGAGGCGGCGCGACCCCCATTCGGCGACGTCGGCGCCTGCGAGCGGCAGGTTGGCGCGCGCGATGGCATAGAGCCGCGCCGGGTGCGGTCGCCAGCCGCGCGGGGCCCCGAAGCTGCGCCACAGCGGGACGACCGACGCGACCATCGCCGCGACCAGCGACAGCGCATAGGCGACGATCAACCCGTCGCCGCGCACGGGCGTGAAGGCGAGGCCCGCGGCGGCGATCGACAGCGTCCACGGCTCGACGATCGACCGCGCGCGCACCGTCGCGGCGATGTCGCGGCGGAAGGCGAGTGCCGCGAGCGCCACGTCGGAGGTGACGATGGCGAGGGCGATCAGCGGGAACAGCCGGTCGAAGCCGCTGATCGCACTGACCGGAAAGACGATGACGGGCAGCGCGACGAGCACACCCGCGCCGCCCAGCGCGCCGAGCCACGCGAGCAGCAGCGCGTCGGCGACGACGTGCGCCTCGGGCCGCTCGGCCTTGGCGAGTTCGGCGGCGAGGCCGCGCTTGAGGCCCAAAGTCGCGAGCTGCGCCATCAGCTCGACGACCATCGTCGCATAGGCGAAGCGACCCAACGCGCCGGGGCCGTAGGCGGCAAAGCGCCCGGCGATGAACAGGAACGGGACGCGCGCCAGCAGCCGCAGCAGGAAGCCGAAGAAGCTCGTGCGCCCCCCGGCGGCGAGCGCGGCGGTCTCGTCGGGGCCCGTCGCGGCGGGAGCCTCGGCGGGCGCGTCGGGGGACTTCGGGGTCGCCATGACGCCCCTAACGCGGGACGTGCACCTGGCGGTAGCGGCCGCGCAGATACAGCAGCGGTTCGGCATCGGCGAGCGTCCGCAGCGCGACGACGCGCCCGACGAGGATCGCGTGATCGCCGCCGTCGAGTTCGGCGTGGAGATCGCAGACGAATGCCGCCATTGCGCCGCCGAGGACGGGGACGCCGTGCCAGTCGGACCAGTCGGCGCCTGCGAAGCGGTCGATGCCGCGCTGGGTGAAACGCTCGGCGACCGCCTGCTGGTCGAGCGTCAGGACGTTGACCGCGAAGCGTCCGGCGCTCCGCAGCGCGGGCAGCGCCGAGGCGACGCGCGCCGGGCAGACGAGCAGCAGCGGCGGCTCGAGCGACACGCTGGTGAAGCTGTTGGCGGTCAGCCCGACGCGCGTGCCGTCGGCTTCGACGCCGCTGACGATGGTGACGCCCGTCGCGAAATTGCCGAAGGCATCGCGCAAAGCGCGCGGATCGAGATCGCGCAGGGCGCGCGGATCGAGATCGCGCAAAAAAACGCGCGGATCGAGATCGCGCCGGGCGCGCGGATCGGGCTGAACTTGGGGGCCGGGCATATCCGCGCGTCCTTGGCGGTCGCGGCGGTGCGGGTCAACAAAGGCTTTGGCGGCATCCGGCTTTGTCCGACACCCCCCCAAATGGGGATTGGGCAATCCTTCCCGAAATCCTAATCGGAGAGGGTCAACAGGGGATAGTCATGATTCGCAACCATATTTGCCTCGGCCTGCTCGCCGCCCTCGTCGTCGCCGCTCCCGCCGCGGCGACGCTGAGCATTGCCTCGAACGCCAATATCGTCGCGGGGCAGGCGGCGTTCGGCGTCGCGACGCCGCAACTGACGTGGCGCAACCTGTTCGCGCCGGGCACCGTCTGGACGCCGGGGGCGTACCCGCCCGCCGTCGGCCCCGCCGCGCAGACCGACCCGGCGACGGGTAGCTCGGTCAGCGGCAACCTCAGCATCGCCAATTATATCGACGGCACCGGCTTTGACATCGCGGCGGGCGTCGCCGGCCCCGACCTGGCGATCAACGGCGCGGAGAACTTCACGCTGCACTTCGCCGCGCCGGTCAGCCGCATCGGCTTCGCGGTCGCGACCGGGCGTGGCAGCTTCCCGGGCGAGTTCGACCATCTCGGTGCGGTGTTCGGGCTGACGACCGACAGCGGCGATACGGGCACGCTGACCCTCGTCGATACCGGCAGCGGCTATGCGGGGTGGGTCAGCGTCGCGTCCGCGACGCCGTTCACGTCGCTGAGCTTCGCCGAACCGTCGGGCAACCTCAACGACCAGTATTTCGGCGACATCGTCAGCGGCGCGGGCGTTCCCGAGCCTGCTGCCTGGGCGCTGCTCGTCGGCGGCTTCGCGCTGACGGGCATGGCGAGGCGTCGCGTCCGCGCCGTCGCCGCCTGACAAACATCGCTGAATCAAGGGGAATAGCCATGCTTCGCTGTGCTTTGGTACCGATCCTCGCCGCCGCGCTGTTGCCCGTCGCGGCGTCGGCGACGGTCACCACCGCGACCTACTCCGGCAAGATCGGCTATGGCTTCGACACGACGGGGGTGTTCGGCACGCCGGGCAGCTTGAACGAGGTCGACTATGTCATGGTCTACACCGTCGACGATGCCGCGCCGGGCGCGGTGTCGAGCGCCACCGCAACGTCGAGCGGCATCACCGGCAGCGGCGCGTTCAGCCCGGTGCGGCTGGCGATCACCGTCAACGGCGTGACGCGGACGATCGACGGCAGCCTCGAAGGCACCGCGCAGCGCCGGGACGAGATCCACGCCAGCGGCCAGCCCTATTACGGGCTTAGCGATTATGTCCGCCACGTCTCCAATGCGTACAGCTATGTCGTCGGCGGCCTGTATCATTCGTATCAGGCCGAGACCTACATCAGTTCGTACGCGCAGGACTTTGCGGCCTCGCCCGACTATCGCGCGCCGCTCGACTATCCGGACACGACGGGCAGCGACAGCATCTACAACCTCGTCCAGTTCAACGACTACGACTTCGGCACGAACACGCAGATCGCCTATGCCTATCTCAACATGCGGATCGGCGAACTGCATGTCCGCACCGCGCCGTCGGTCGGCGGGGTGCCCGAGCCCGCGTCGTGGGCGCTGCTGATCGCGGGATTCGGGTTAACGGGGGCAGTGGCGCGGCGGCGGCGGGCGTTTGCCGCGGTATCGTCGTAAAATCGGTTCGTCATGCTGGCGCACGCCAGCATCCAACCCTCCGCACGCGGGAAGCTGGATGCTGGCGTGCGCCAGCATGACGATTAAGGTGCTGAGGACATCAATCACCGAGGCCCGCCGATGCGCCTGTTTGCCGCCGCCCTGCTCCTGACGCTTGCCGCCCCGACGCTCGCCGACCCCGCGACCGAGGCGAAATTCAAGGCGCTCTACACGCGCGAATGGGCGTGGCGGCTGAAGCAGGCCGAGGCCGACGCCGACAGCGACGACGAGCGCGGACAGGTGCGCGCGCGCCTGCCCGACGTGACGCCCGCCGCGCAGGCGCGCCGCCTCGCTTATTGGCAGCAGGTGCGGGCCGAGCTGGCGGCCATCCCGACCGCCAGCCTGTCGCCCGAAACCCAAGTCGACTATGGCATCTATCGCGCCCAGATCGACGAGGCGATCGACCAGCAGCGCTTCCGCGACTGGGAGAAGCCGCTCAATTCGGACACGAGTTTCTGGAGCAATCTCGTTGGCACCGGCGGGCGGCAGGGGTTCCCTGACGAACGCGCCTATCGCAACTGGATCAGCCAGATGCGCGACCTGCCGCGCTATTTCGCCGAGCAACAGGCGAACATGGCGGCGGGCCTCGCGCGTGGCTTCACGCCGCCCGCCGTGACGATGCAGGGCCGCGACGGCGGCGTCGCAGCGGTCGCCGAAGCCGCCGACCCCGCGAAGACCGCATTCTACGCGCCGTTCGGGGCGATGCCCGCGAGCATCCCGCCAGCGACACAGGCCGCGCTGCGCGCCGAGGGACTCGCGGCGATCAGCGACGCGGTCATTCCGGCGCACCGCGCGCTGCTGGTTTTCCTGCGCCAGACCTATTTCCCCGGCCTGCGCCGCGAACTGGCCGCGACGACGCTGCCCGACGGCGAGGCCTATTACGCCTCGAAGATACGCGAGTTCACGACGACCGACCTGACGGCGGCGCAGATTCACGCCATCGGCGAGCGCGAGGTCGCGCGCCTCCACGCCGAAATGCTCGGCGTCATGGCCGAGACCGGCTTCAAGGGCGATTTTCCGGCGTTCCTGACCTTCCTGCGCACCGACCCGCAATTCTATCCCAAGACCCCGCAGGCGCTGCTCGAACGCGCCGCGTGGATTTCGAAGCGCTTCGACGGCAAGGCGGCGCGCTGGTTCGGGCATATCCCGCGCGCGCGCTTCGGCATCGTGCCGGTGCCGCCCGAGATCGCGCCGTTCTACACCGCCGGGCGCGGCGGCACGGCGTATCTGCTCAACACCTACGACCTGCCGTCGCGGCCGTTCTATCAGCTGACCGCGCTGACGCTCCACGAGAGCGACCCCGGCCATCATTTCCAGGGCGCGCTGGCGAAGGAAAACCAGGCCCAGCCCGACTTCCGCCGCAAGAATTACATTTCCGCCTACGGCGAGGGCTGGGCACTGTATTGCGAGAAGCTCGGGCTCGAAATGGGGATGTACGAGACGCCCTACGACCGTTTCGGGATGCTGAGCTATCAGATGTGGCGCGCCGCGCGGCTGGTGGTCGACACCGGTATCCATGCTCAAGGCTGGAGCCGCGACCGCGCGCTGGCGTTCCTGCGCGACAACACCGCGCTGTCGGAGCGCGAGATCACCACCGAAGTCGACCGCTATATCGGCTGGCCGGGACAGGCGCTGAGCTATTATCTCGGCGAGCTGGCGATCGTCGACGCGCGGGCGAAGGCCGAAAGGTCGCTAGGTCCGAAGTTCGACATCCGCGCCTTCCACGACACGGTGCTGAGCCTCGGCTCGGTGCCGCTGCCGGTGCTGACGTCGCGCATCGACCGCTTCATTGCGGACGGCGGCAAGGGACCGTATCCGGCATCCGCACCTTGAAGCCGCCGCTTTCGCCGTTAAGGTCGCGCCCAAACAATCCTGGGGAGTGATGACATGGCGGCGATGAGTGCGGTGGTCGATCTGAGCGTCGACGGCGACGTGGCGGTGCTGACGATCGATTCGCCGCCGGTCAATGCGCTGTCGGCGGACGTCCGCGACGGGCTTGCGGCAGGCGTCGCCGCAGCGGTCGCCGACCCGGCGGTCGAGGCGATCGTGCTGGCGTGCGCGGGGCGCACCTTCATCGCGGGCGCGGACATCAGCGAGTTCGGCAAGCCACCGCGCGGAGCGTCGCTGCACAAGGTCATCGAGGCGATGGAAGGCTCGCCCAAGCCCATCGTCGCGGCGATCCATGGCACCGCGCTCGGCGGCGGGCTCGAGGTCGCGCTGGCATGCCACTACCGCGTCGCGGTGGCGTCGGCGAAGCTCGGGCTGCCCGAGGTCAAGCTCGGGCTGCTGCCGGGCGCAGGCGGCACGCAGCGCCTGCCGCGCCTCGTCGGGCCGGAGCAGGCGCTGAAGATGGTCACCTCGGGCAACCCCGTTGCGGCCAAGGCGGCGCTCGGCATGGGCCTCGTCGACGAGATCGCGCCCGAGGACGGTCTGCTCGCCGCCGCCACGGCCTTCGCGCGCCGCCCCGGCCTCGCGCTCGTCAAGGTCCGCGACCGCACCGACAAGATCGACGCCGCGAAACCCACCGCCGACGCGATGTTCGCCGATTTCCGCACGGCCAACGCCCGCACGATGCGCGGCTTCGACGCCCCCGAGGCCAATATCAAGACCATCGAGGCGGCGGTCAATTTGAGCTTCGACGAGGGAATGGCGGTCGAGCGCGAGCTGTTCACGGGGCTGATGACCGGGCTGCAATCGAAGGCGCAGCGCTATGTCTTCTTCGCCGAGCGCCAGGCCAACAAGATCGAGGGCCTGCCCGCCGACGCCCCCGTGCTGCCGGTGGCGAGCGTCGGCATCATCGGCGCCGGCACGATGGGCGGCGGCATCGCGATGAACTTCCTCAATGCCGGGGTTCCCGTCACCATCGTCGAAATGCAGCAGGCGGCGCTCGACCGCGGCGTTGCCACCATCCGCAAGAATTACGAGAACACCGCCGCGAAGGGGCGCATGACGGCGGACGACGTCGAACGCCGCATGGGCCTGCTGACGCCGAGCTTGAGCATGGACGACCTGTCCGCCGCCGACCTCGTCATCGAGGCGGTGTTCGAGACGATGGCGATCAAACGCGAGGTGTTCGGCAAGCTCGATCGTATCGCCAAGCCCGGCGCGATCCTCGCGTCGAACACCAGCTATCTCAACGTCGACGAGATCGCCGCGTCGACCGCGCGTCCCGAAAGCGTGCTGGGCCTGCACTTCTTCTCGCCCGCCAACGTCATGCGGCTGCTCGAAGTCGTGCGCGGCGCGAAGACCGACACCGCCGTGCTCGCCACCGCGATGGCGACCGCCAAGAAGATCGGCAAGGTCGCGGTGGTGTCGGGGGTCTGCCACGGCTTCATCGGCAACCGCATGCTCAGCCCGCGCCAGCAATCGGCGATGGCGCTGATCGTCGAGGGCGCGACCCCGGAACAGGTCGACCGCGTGTTGTACGACTTCGGCTGGCCGATGGGGCCGTTCCAGATGAGCGACCTCGCCGGGCTCGACATCGGCTGGTCGGCCGAGACCTCGAAGGGCGTCAGCATCCGCGACCGCCTGTGCGAGGCGGGCCTGCGCGGCCAGAAGAACGGCAAGGGCTTTTACGACTACGACGCCCAGCGCAACCGCACGCCCAGCCCCGTTGCGCAGGAGATCATCGACGCCTATGCCGCCGAGCGCGGCGTCAACCGGCGCGAAATCGACGACGCGGAGATCCTCGAACGCTGCCTCTATCCGATGGTCAACGAGGGCGCGCGCATCCTCGAGGAAGGCATGGCGCAGCGCGCCAGCGACATTGATATCGTCTGGATCAACGGCTATGGCTGGCCGGTCTATCGCGGCGGGCCGATGTTCTGGGCGGATAGCGTCGGGTTGGCAAAGGTGGCCGAGGGCCTGACGCGCCACGGCTTCGAGGTCGCGCCGCTGCTCGCCAGGCTGGCGGCCGAGGGGGGCAGCTTTACCGGGCAGTTGTGAAATGCGCCGACTGGCGGCGTGGCTCCCCGGGTAGGATTCGAACCTACGACCATTCGATTAACAGTCGAATGCTCTACCGCTGAGCTACCGAGGAACAGCGCGAAGGCGGGCCGATAGCAGCCTCGCGCCGCGCCGCCAAGCCTTAAGTCCCCGACGCCGCCCGAACGCCGCCAGAACGCCGCCAGAACGCCGATTGAACCGCCGCGCCGCCACGCCTACATCGGCACGATGAGCAACCCCGTCCTGATGCCCGCCGCCGCCGCGCGCGTTGCCGCGATCGCCGTCAAGCAGGGCAAGCCGGGGCTCAAGCTGCGCCTTGCCGTCGACGGCGGCGGCTGCGCGGGCTTCCAGTATCGCTTCGGCCTCGAAACCGACGCCGCCCCCGACGATCTCGTCACCGAGACCGATGGCGTGACGATGCTGATCGACAGTATCAGCCTGCCTTACCTCGAGGGCGCGCAGGTCGATTACGTCGAGAAGATCGGGGCGGCGGCGTTCGAGGTCCGCAATCCGCAGGCGACGAGCGGCTGCGGCTGCGGGACGTCGTTCGGTATCTGACGCGGTTTGAGTTCGCGCCGCCGCGCGCTACACCGTCGCCCATGCGTATCGCGACCTTCAACATCAATGGCATCAACGCGCGACTGCCGCGCCTGCTCGACTGGCTGGCGTCGCACAGCCCCGACGTGGCGTGCCTGCAGGAGCTGAAGTGCCCTGACGAACGCTTTCCCTATGCCGAGATCGAGGCGGCGGGGTATCACGCGCTGGTCCACGGCCAGAAGAGCTGGAACGGCGTCGCCATCCTGTCGAAATCGCCGGCGCACGAGACGCGGCGCGGGTTGCCCGGGCTTGGCGACGGCGGCGCCGACGAACAGTCGCGCTACCTCGAGGCGGCGGTCGACGGCATCCTCGTCGCGTCGCTGTATCTGCCCAACGGCAACCCCATTCCCGGCCCCAAGTTCGACTATAAGCTCGACTGGTTCGCGCGCCTCCACGCCCACGCCGCCGCGCTCCTGGCGAGCGAGGTGCCGGTGGTGCTGGCGGGCGACTATAATGTCTGCCCGACGCCGATCGACGCGTTCAGCGAGACCGCGATGGCCGACAACGCGCTGTGCCAGCCCGAATCCCGCGCGGCATACCGGACGCTCGTCGCGCAGGGCTGGACCGACGGCCTGCGCGCCGTCCAGCCGACGGGCAAGCTCTACACCTTCTGGGACTATACGATGGGGGCGTGGCCGCGCGACCTGGGTTTGAGCATCGACCGGCTGCTGCTGTCGCCGGGGCTCGCCGACCGGCTCGTCGATTCGGGTGTCGACCGCGACGTGCGCGCGGCGGACAAGGCGAGCGACCACGCCCCGGCGTGGGTCAAGGTGCGACGCTAGCGCTCGCGACCGAAATCGCGGACCGCGTCGTCGTGGCCGGTCTTGGCGCTGTAGAACGCCACTGCCATCAGCCCGCCGCCGAGCAGGATCGAGACGAACACCCCCGCCGCCACCGCGATCACCAGCGTCGTCGTCAGTGGCCCGTAGGTCGAGAGATAATAGAGCGCGGCGGAGACCATGACGATGCCCGCGATGGCAAGCACGGCGATCAGGCGCTTGAAGCGCGTGCGGGCGGCCGCAAGGCCAGCGCGTCGGGGGTCGGGCATCGCCAGGTCCTTCGTGGGTTGCAACGCTGTAACGCGGGGAGCAGCGGAACGCACGCAACGCCGGGCGGGCACGGCGTCGCAGAGGTGCCACGGCGGGCGGCGTTGACGCGCGCCGCGCCGCGTGGTGCGCTGCGGCGATGAGCGCAGCCGCATCCGCTTCGACCCGCGCACCCGCCGGCGCGGCGCGCGCCGTAGTCGTCACGCGGGCCGCCGCCGCCGCCGATGCTCCCGCGCTCGACGCGCTGATCGCCGCCTCGGCGCGCGCGCTCGGCCGCGGCTTCTACACCGTGGCACAGACCGAGGCGGCGATCGCGCACGTCTTCGGCGTCGATTCGGAGCTGATCGCCGACGGCAGCTATCTCGTCGCGTGCGGCAGCGACGGCGGGCTGCTCGGCTGCGGCGGCTGGAGCTTTCGCCCGACGCTGTTCGGCGGCGACCGCTATGCCGCACGCGCCAGCGGCCGCCTCGACCCCGCCGTCGATGCGGCGCGCATTCGCGCCTTCTTCGTCGCGCCGCACGCGGCCCGGCAGGGCGTCGGCGCGGCGCTGCTGGCGGCCTGCGAGGCGGCGGCGCGCCGCGCCGGGTTCACGCGCGCCACACTGATGGCGACGCTGCCGGGGGTGCCGTTCTATGCGCGGCATGGCTATGCGGCAGCGGCGCGCCGGACCTTCGACCTCGGCGGCGTCGCGGTCGATTTCGTACCGATGGCCAAGGCTTTGGCGCCTTGACAACTGGCACCCTAACGCGCGAGCGCGCCTCAGGCGCGCGGTTCGACCCAGCCGATGCTGCCGTCGTCGCGGCGATAGACCATGTTGTGCACGCCGGTGGCGTGGTTGCGGAACAGCAGCGCGTTGGTGTTCCTGAGGTCGAGCATCATCACCGCGTCGCCCACCGTCGTATCGGGGATATCGACGCGCGTCTCGGCGATGACCAGCGGATTGTCGTGCGGCTCCTCCGCCTCGGTCGCGGCGAAGATCGTGTAGCCCGCATTATCCAGCTCGGGGAGCACCGCGCCGTTGGTCACCGCGTTGCCGGGGCCGTGGCGGTCCTTCAACCGCCGCATATAGCGCCGCAGCTGCTTGTCGATGCGCTCGGCGGCGGCGTCGAAGGCGAAGTTGGCCTCGCTGGCGCGCCCCGAACCCTTGAGGATCAGGTCCGACATGACATGCATGACGATGTCGCAGGCGAAATCGTTGTGCGGTCCCGGCGACAGCGTCACGCCTGCCTTGATAGCGCGGCTGAAATGCTTCTCGGCCATGGCGTTCAGGCGGGTGGTGACGTGCTCGCGGAACGCCGCGCCGACATCGACCTGATGACCCGAAACGCGAATGTCCATGATGGCCTCCTTGGCAGGTGGGCCGGCTAGTCTAGCCCCCAATGCAACGTCAGGACAACCAGACGGGGTCCTTCAAGGTTGCGATGAACGCGGCGTGGCGCAGCAATTCGGCGTCGGATGCGCTGTGGTCGCGCGCCACGACCGTGACGCGCGGCTGCGGCGCAATCTCGGCGGCGATGTCGCTGGCGAGGTCGAAGCCGATCTGCCGCCCGCCGGTCAGCTCGACATAGACGCGCGCCAGCAGCTCGGCGTCGAGCAGCGCGCCGTGCTTGGCGCGCCCCGACAGGTCGATGCCGTAGCGCGTGCACAGCGCGTCGAGGCTGTGCTTGGCCCCGGGATGCCGCTTGCGCGACAGTTCCAGCGTGCAGACGGCGCGACTGTCGGGCAGCGTCTTGAGGCCCGCGCGCTTCAACTCGTAGTTGACGAAGCCGAAGTCGAAGACGGCATTGTGCGCGACCAGCGGCGAATCCCCGATGAATTCCAGGAACTCGTCGACGACCGCCTCGAAGATCGGCTGGCCGGTGAGGAAGGCCGAGCTGATGCCGTGCACCCCCTGCGCGTCCTTGGGCATCGGGCGGCACGGGTCGATATAGGTGTGATAGCTGCGCCCGGTGAGGACGCGGCCAACCATCTCCAGCGCGCCGATCTCGACGATGCGGTGCCCGTCGCCGGGCATGATGCCGGTGGTCTCGGTGTCGAAGACGATTTCACGCATGACGGCGATATCGCGTTCCACGCCCTTGAAGGCAAGCCACCAGCTTCGCGACCGCACGGCGGGTGCGGACCTTGCCCTCGCCGGTCGGGATGACGACGTCCGCACCTGCGCGCTTGTCGGCGTCGGGCAGTTGCTGGGCGAGGATCGCCTCGAACTTCCCCTCGCTCATGCCGGGCCGCGCGAGGACCCGCGACCGTTGCACGTCGGCAGGCGCGGAGACGACCGCCACCACATCGACCTTGTCGGCACCGCCCATCTCGAACAGCAGGGGCTGGTCGACGACGACGATGGGTTCGCGGCGGGTGTCGACCTACATCGACCACGGCGAGGAGTATCGCGTCATCGTCCAGAGCGACGCCGGCGACCGCGCGGTCGAACGCAATTTGGGCGAAGTCTATGTGCGGTCGGCGGCGGGCGCGCTGATCCCGCTGTCCAACCTGGTCACCACGCGAAATACCGCCGACGCGCGCGAGCTGGGCCGGTTCAACAAGCTGCGCGCGATCACGATAACCGCGAACCTCGCGCCGGGCTATTCACTGGGCCAGGCGCTGAGCTTCCTGGAGGCGCAGGCGGCGGAAATCCCGACGATCAGCGCGGTCGGCTATCGCGGCGAGAGCAAGTCCTACAAGGATACCGGCGGCTCGCTGGTCGTGGTGTTCGGGCTGACGAT
>CAXTSL010000006.1:30334-50934 GCA_964246975.1 uncultured Sphingomonadaceae bacterium | reverse complement strand
CCCTCCCCTCCCGGTGAGCGCTTGCGAACCGAGAGAGGGGAGGGTCGGGGTGGGGCGTGTCCGTGCGAGACGCGGACTTTGTGGCGACACTCCCCACCCCGACCCTCCCCTCTCTCCGCTTCGCGGGGAGGGGAGGGAGAAGAACGTCAAACCGCCGGATACCTGAGCCGCCCCAGAAACCGCGCCGGACTGGGGAAATGCATTCCCGTCACGCGCGCCTTGGCCTTCTCGAACCGCATGATCCCGTCGATGCGTCGGTCGAGGAACGCCAGCGTGTCGACATACGCCGCGCTCGCGTCGTCGAGCCACACCAACAAAGTCGCCGAATACACCGCCCCCAGAATCGCGCGCTTGGTGTAATGATTATAGTCGGTCGCGGTGTCGCCCGCCGCGCGCCACATCGTGTCGGCGGTGCGCCACAGCGTCCGCGCGCCGAGCGCCGGGTGCAACGCCAGCACGGCCAGCGCGCGGCGCACGGCCTCTTTCTCGCCGTCCGCCTGTTCCAGCCGCGTCGCCACCGCGCGCCGGATGCGCTCGCGAATCTTGAGTCCCGACAGGTCGCCGAGCGCCTCGGTCAGCCGCGTGTCGGCGAGCGCGGTATACGCATCGACCATCGCCCCCGCCCCGCCCGGAAACGCCACCCGCGCCAGATCGGCATCGATCCCCGCGTCGGCGGCCCCCGCCAGCAAGGCGGCGCGCGTCCACCCGTCGAACGCCACATGCGGCAACATCGCGGCGACGAGGCGCGGGCGGAGCTCGGCGAGGGTGGGGTCGGCGTCGGGCGCGGAGTCGGTCATGGGGACGACGATAGCCCGATCCGCCACCTTGCTCCACCCGCCGCGATGCCGCGCCGTCCGCTCAGGCTGGCACCGCGCGCCGCCGCCGGAACGCTGCGCCGGTCGCGGTGAAGCCTGCGATCAGCAGCGCCCATGTCGCGGGCTCGGGGACCGCCCCCGGTTGCTCGAAGAACGAGTGCGCATAGTCGAAGCCCGACTCAGAATCGACGGTGACGCCATCGAGCAGATTGCCGTCGAGATCGGTGAAATGGTCGATGCCGCCCCAATAGACCGAATTATACAGGTCGCAGAGCGCGGTGGCGCCGTCGCCCGGCTCGGCACCGGCATAGGTCTCGCACTTGATGCGCACGTCGAGGTTGGTTGGCCCGCTGCTGAACGGCACGCGGACGCGGAAGCTGCGGTTGAGCGCGGTGAAGTCGCTGCCCGACACCTGTGTCGGGTCGGGGAAATAATCGCTGCCGCCTTCGAAGATCTTGCGGGCGCCGCGCGTCACCGGCGGGTCCTCGGTAAAACACTGCTGGCGATCGGGATCAAAGTGGTCGGCATCGCAAGCGGGGTCGTCGACCAGATGCCGCGTGACATAGTTGATGTTGTCGAGGGCAGCGATCGTCGTGCGGATGCTGTCGTCGGCGTCGGTCCCCGTCACGCTGATCCCGGCATAGGTTCTGGCGAACGCGAGCCCGCCGGTGCCGACCTGGCCAACGTCGGTATAGGTGCTGCTGCCTTGGACGATCAAATTGACGAAGGCGTAACCGCCCTGCACCCCCGTCGGCTGGAAATGCGCGGTCAGCGAATCGGTCCAGCCGGCATAGGCGTTGAAGTTCGCGCTGCGCAGCACGGTCGCGGGGCCGCCGGTGTGGAAGGACGTTGCGGCACCGACGTGCAGCCCCCCGAACGCCGCGAAGGCATTGCTGTAGAGATCGGCCCCGGGCGTGCCGAGGTTGGCGCCGAGGAACCGGCCGTCGTCGCTCGTATCCTCGCCGCGCGTCACCGTGACATGGCGCGTGCCGATATCGAGCAGCACCACCGGGTCCCACGCATCGACGGCGGCGTAGGAGATATGCGCCTCGGTCGATGCGGCGTGCGCCGGGGGGGCGAGCGCGATCAGCGCGAGCGTGGCGGCAAGCATCGCGGCGCTGGCAAGGCGGACAATGATCATCGGGCAAGGCCTTTCGCAGTCGGTTCGATCGGCGACTCGGAACGCTGCGTACGGCGACGCAACGATAACCCGGCGATGCCGAACCCCGCAACCAGCAGCGCCCACGTCGCGGGCTCGGGGACGCCGCCGACGGGCAGCGGGCCGGGGACGCCGCTGGGGCTGTAGAAGCCGCTGCCGCCGGGGTTGGCGAAGCCCGCGATGTGGAGCGAGCCGAATTGCGCGATCAGGTCGATGCTGCCGAAATTGGTCGCGCCCGCCGGTTTGCAGAGTTGGTCGTAGACGCGCAGCGAGCCGGTCGAACCGAGGTTGGCGCTGCTGTCGACGGTCAAGAAATCGGCCTCGTCGCGCTGTACCTGCGGTTGCGTGCAATCGTAGCCCGCCGCGACGTTCGTGACGACCTTGATCCGCCCGGTGATCGTCTGATTGAAGGCCGCCGTGGCCGATGCGGTCGACAGCGTGAAGTCGAGGTAGAGCGGCACGTTGAACAACGGGTTGGCATCGCCGCCATACCATTGCCCGTTTGTGAAGCCCATGGTGCCGAGGGTGAAGTTTTGGCCCTGCGTCACGTCGCTGAACGCGGCGGGGGTAAAGCTGACGATATTGTGGATGGGGTTCGGACGGTAGGCGTCGATATAGACGAAATCGGCGCTGGTGCCCGAAACCGCCGCCGCGCCCACGACCAGCTTGACGTTCGGATTGCTGACAACCGCCGATCCGGTGAAGCTCGGCACGACGCCGTTGATCGCACCGACCGACAGCCAAGCGCCTGCGTCGGCGGGGTCGTTCGCCGCCAGCGTCTGCGCGAACGGCCCCGAGAAGCCGGTGAAAGCGAATGACACTGTCCCCGAGCCCGTGTGCGGCGCGGCGGCAGCGGCAGGGGCGGCGATGACGGCCACTGCCAGTATGAGGGTTTTCACGGGCCTGTCCTTTCCTCGGTTATGATCAAGCGGCGATGCGAGCGGGGTGCGCTTGCCGCCGAACACAATGGGCGCGATCCGATTTCATCATTGGGGCGACCTGCGCCGCCCCGTGCCCCGCGCCGCAGCAGGCCCCTGCCCAGCGGAATGCGATTGTGCTAACCGGCGGGTCGCGGCCGCGGCAAGGGCGGCAGGCCCGATGCCGATGGCCTAGGCCGTTTTTCGGAGGCCGCGACGGAGGGCGGCAGGTGCGCGGCGACACCGGCGACGACGGCACGATCGTGGTCCGCGCCGCCGCGCTGCGCGCCGAACTTTGGCGGGCGCTGGTCGGCGCTGCGGCCTTTGCGGCGTGCTCGGCGTTCTTCGGCTGGCGTTTCTGGGGCGTCGTCGAACCGGTGCTGCTGCTGCCGTGGCTGGCCCTGATGTGGACAGCGCCGCTCGGCACGGCGGCGCTCGCGGTGTTGTATTTCGTTCGGCGGCCCGACGACGCGGTGCAGATCCGCCGCTATCGTCCCGTCGGGCGCGCCCTCCTGATGATCGCCAATCTTGCGGCGGTCGTCAGCCCGTGGATATTGCTGCCTCACGCCGATGGCGCGCTGCGCGCGGTCTTGCTGATGCTCTACATCTGGTTCCTCGCGACCGAGGCCTTCATGGTCCATTCGGGCAGGCACACCTGGGTGGCGCTGGTCGGCGTGCCGCTGTCGTTGGCTACTTATTTCCTCGGCAGGCAGTTGCCCGACGCGCCGCTACTGACGATTTTCGTGATGCTGGCGGGTGCGACGCTGTTCGGGCTCGACTGGCTGCTGCGGCGCAACCGACTCGAGGCGCAGGACGCCCTGCTCGCCAGCGTCGGCGAAGCCGCGACGTTGTGCGCCCGCTTGACCGACCGCGACGCCCAGCCGCTCGTCGCCGCGCACCGCGACCCGCTGACGCCGCGCCAGACCGAGGTGGCGCGGCTGCTCGCCGAAGGCCTGTCGAACAAGCAGATCGCGCAGCGGTTGGCGGTGTCGCCCGCCACGGTCAAGGCGCATGTTGCGCAGGTGATCGCGGTCACCGGCGCGCGCGGCCGCGACGAGGCGAGCGCGCGGGCGCGGGCGCTGGGGCTGCCCTGACGGAGCCTTGCCGCGTCACGCCCGTTCTGCTAGTGCGCCCGTCTTCGCGCCGGGGGACTCGTCGTCCGGCACCCCAAACCCTGTGACAAGCGCGTGCCATGCTGAGGCGCGTTGCGTGAATGGAGCGACAAGGCCCTTATGCAAATCGTAGTCCGCGACAACAATGTCGACCAGGCGCTTCGTGCGCTGAAGAAGAAGCTACAGCGTGAGGGCGTGTACCGCGAGATGAAGCTCCGTCGCCACTATGAGAAGCCGAGCGAGAAGCGCGCGCGCGAAAAGGCCGCTGCCGTCCGCCGTGCGCGCAAGCTCGAGCGCAAGCGCGCCGAGCGCGACGGCGTCCGCTGAACGACATGGCCGCGACCCCCGCAGCCAATGCGGGGCCGACCCGCTGGATCCTCATCGCGCTGGCGGTGCTGGCACTCGTTGCGCTGCTCGTCTGGGCGGGGACGCAGAGCGCCGTCGATGCCGTGCGTCCCGCCGACCTCGCCTATCTGCGCGATAACAAGTCCAAGCCCGGGGTCGTGACGACGCCGAGCGGATTGCAGTATCAGGTGCTCACGCCGGGGCGCGGCGCGCACCCGTCGCGCACCGATACGGTCGCTGTCCATTACGAGGGCAGACTGGTCGATGGCACGATCTTCGATTCGAGCTACCAGCGCGGCCAGCCGGCGGTGTTTCCGCTCGACAAGGTGATTCCCGGCTGGACCGAAGGCGTCCAGCTGATGTCGCCGGGGGCGAAGTACCGCTTCGTCATCCCGCCCGCGCTGGGCTATGGCGCGGCGGGCGCGCCGGGCGCGATCCC
This sequence comes from uncultured Sphingomonadaceae bacterium, assembly GCA_964246975.1. Lineage (GTDB taxonomy): Bacteria > Pseudomonadota > Alphaproteobacteria > Sphingomonadales > Sphingomonadaceae > Glacieibacterium. The sequence goes on along the minus strand of CAXTSL010000006.1, from coordinate 46,147 downwards.
GCCCAATGCGGTGCTGCGCTTCGATGTCGAGCTGTTGGCGGTGCGCGGGCAGTGAGCGCCCGCTCGTCCGACGATCGCCCGTCGCGGCGCGCGTCTAATGGACTTCCTCGCCGCCGCTGACGTTCATCGCTTCGCCCGTGATGTACGCGGCGTCGTCGGAGGCGAGAAAAGCGCAGGCGTTGGCGGTATCGGCGGCGAGACCCGGTCGGCCGAGCGGGTTGCGGGCGCGCATGTTGGCGAGATACGCGTCGACCGACGCGAAGCCCATGAGCTTCGAGAAATAATCGTTCTGCTCGGCCCCGAGGTCGGTGGTGACGTGGTTCGGGCACACCGCGTTGACGGTGATGCCGTGCACGCCGAGTTCGACCGCGTTCGAGCGCGTCAGGCCGATCATGCCGTGCTTCGACGCGGTGTAGGGCGCCATGTGCGGGAACCCCGTCTTCGCCGCCTGGCTGGCGATGTTGATGACGCGTCCCGCGACCCCCGACGGCCCCCGGCCCTGCACGATGAACTGTTTCGCGGCGTGCTTGGTGCACTGGAACGCGCCGGTCAGGTTGACGCCGACGACCCGCGCGAAATCGGCTTGGGACGTGTCGAGCAGCGGCTTCATGACGTTGCCGATGCCGGCATTGTTGACCAGCACGTCGAGGCGGCCGAAGCGCGCCACCGCCGCCGCGATCAGCCGCTCGACCGAATCCTCGTGGAGGACGTCGAGCGCTTCGGCGGCGACCAGCGCCCCCATCGCGCGGATGTTCGCGGCGACGATGTCGATCTCGTTGCCGGGCAGGTCGGGCAGATCGGCGAGGACGACGCGCGCGCCTTCGCGGGCGAAGCGCGTCGCGATTGCCGCACCGAGCCCGCGCACGCGCCCCGCGCCGGTGACGACGACGACCTTGCCCGCGAAGCGCCCTGCCTTGTCAGCCGTCATCCCAAGCCCAGTTCCTCGGTGGTCATGAAGACGGGTTCGCTGCCCAGCCACTGCCGGAACTCGGCGGCGATGGCCTGCGACGCCTCGGTGGCGATGTCGGTCCAGAAGCCCGCCATGTCGGCGACGTCGATGATCTCGACATAATCATAGGGGGCCCTGGCGTCGGTGCCGAGGAGGCCGGTGGTCCGCAGCACGGTGAAATCGTCGATCGATGGCAGCGAACGCACGCCGGGGATGTCGCGCGTCCGGGCCCAGTTCTCGTAGTCGGCAGGCGTCACGTCGGGCTTCAGGCTGAACAGGACGATGATGCGCAACTTAGGTCTCCTCAGGGATAGGCGAGCGGGGGACGATAGCCCTTGAGCACCGCGTCGAGTTCCGCCGCGAGCGCGAGCAACTGGCCTTCGGAACCGGCGCGCCCGACGAGCTGGACGCCGACGGGCAGGCCGTCGTCGCTCCACCCGGCGGGGAGCGCGAGCGCGGGCAATCCGGCGATATTGGCGAGCGCGGTAAAATCGGCCTGCGTCACCGGCGCGCGCCCGTGCGCGAAGGCGACCTGCGGCGCGGTCGGCATCAGGATGCAGTCGGCCTGCGCGAGAATGGCGTCGAGCGCCGCCTTGGCGGTGTGCATCGCCGCCGTGCCATAAGCGATCACGTCGGGGGCTGCTGCCGCACCATAGTCGAGCATGGCGCGAAATCCCGGCGAGATGCCGTCGGGCCGCGCGGCGTCGGCGGCGAAGGTCAGTCCCGCTTCGCGCGCCGACTCGATGAAGCCCCCCATGCGCGTGGCGGTGAGGTCGAGACCGGGGGTCGCGTGCTGCGTCACGTCGCAGCCAAACCCCTGCAGCAGCGACTGGGCGAGTGCCTGCGCGGCGCGCACGGCGGGTTCGGTTTCGGCATAGTCGTCGACGAGCGCCAGCGTCGCGATGCGGCGCAGCGGCGGACCGTCGTTCGCCCGCGCCAACACGCGCATCACCGCCGCCAGATCGGCGACCGAGCGCGCCAGCGGTCCGACGCAATCGAGCCGCGCCGCAAGCGGTACGACGCCGGTGTCGTCGACCGCGCCATGGGTCGGTTTCAGCCCGTAGACGCCGTTATACGCCGCCGGGATGCGGATCGACCCCATCGTATCGGTGCCCAGCGCCGCCGCGCACAGCCCCGCCGCGACCGCCGCTCCCGACCCGCCCGACGAGCCGCCGGGCGTGCGCGCGACATCGTGCGGGTTCGCGGTCCGCCCATAGGCGGCATTGTCGGTCGTCGCGCCGAGCGCCGCCTCGTGCATGTTGACGTGGCCCAGGATCACTGCCCCGGCGTCGCGAAGCCGCGCCACGACGGGCGCATCGGCGTCGGCGATATCCCCGGCGCGCGCCGCGACCCCCGCCGTCGTCGCCAGCCCGCGCACCGCGATATTGGCCTTGATGCCGACCGGCACCCCTTCGAGCGCCCGCGCCGCGCCGATCGCGATGCGCCGCGCCGAATGCGCCGCGCTGACCCGCGCCCCCGCCGCATCGACCGCGACGAAGGCGCGCAACTGCCCGTTGTAGCGCGCAATGCGGTCGAGATACGCCTCGGTCACCGCGTAGGCGTCGGCGGTGCGGAGGTCGGCGACGGCGAGGCGGTGGAGGCCGGTCATCGGATGAACTGAATCTCCGTATCGACATGGTCGGCAATTTTAGACCAATCGCGGTCGGCAGTCAGGATGGGCCGCCGTTCCCGCACCCCGAGCGCGAGGCAATGACGGTCGCCCAACGAAAGCCCCGCCGCGCGTGTAACCGGCTTGAGCATGGCGGCGGCATAAGCGAGCCCGGCATCCGCTTCGACAATCGGGATATGCAGTTCGCTCAGAAACATTCGCACTTCGCTCTGCGTCAGGCCCGCCATCGCATAAAACTCTTCCACCTCGGTAAAATTGACAGCCGAAACTATTGCGTCCGCCAAGACGGCCTGGACCCGATCTCCGCCGCGCTCGCGCTTAAGGAATGCAAGCAGAGCGGACGCGTCAAGGACCGTCATGGGTAGCCGCGCGCAGCTTCCTTCGCCTCTTGCTCGGCAGTCTCACGACGCTTTTCGGCAATGAAATCATCAACGCTAAAATCGGGGCGACCCTTGAGCAGCTCCGCACTCATGGCCTGAAGCCGCTTGACGCGCTCATTAATATCGAGGGCGACGGGCGGTGTCGACGATGTGCGATTTGAGGCGACTGCGAGCCGCAAATGCAATTCGTTATTGGCAACCTCGATCACCACATCACCGCCATGCTCCAACCCCACCGCACGGCGGATCGCGAGCGGAAACTCGACGCGCCCGTCTGCCATCATGCGTGCCGATGCGCTGACCATCGCCATGCTCCTTCCTTACCCGTATGCCACAGCCGCTGCGCCGCTCACAGTCCCCGCTCGTCGATCAGCCGCAGCGGCTTCTGGCGCACGTCGATCTGCGTCGCCGCCGCCGTCGCCCCCGGCGCGACGAGTTCGACCTCGACCTCGACCCCCAGTCCGGAGCGGAGCAGCGCGGCGAATTCCGCCGGGTCGCCGTCCCCGCGATGTTCGATCGCCACACGCATCGCGTCGCGCCCGGCTTCGCGGCGGACCCGGCAGACATATTCGCCCGTCACGTCGCTGCGCCCGTCGAGCAGCGCGCCGATGGCGTGCGGGAAGACGTTGATGCCGCGCAGCTTGACCATGTTGTCCGAGCGCCCGAGGAAGCCCGCGATGCGCCGGAACGCCATGCCCGTCTGGTTCGCATCGGTCCTGAACGCCGAAACATCGTGCGTATTGAAGCGGATGCACGGCGCGATGTCGTCCTTGTAGAGGCATGTCACGACCATGTCGCCCTTGTCGCCGTCGGCCACGGGGGTACCATCCTCGACATCGAGCAGTTCGAGATATTGCGCGTCCTCCCAGACATAGAGCCCGTCGCGCTCGGGGCCTTCGCCCGCGATGCAGCCGGTGTCGCCGACGCCGTACCAATCGAACGCCTTCGCGCCGCCCCACGCTGCCTCGACCCCGGCGCGGTCCTCGGTCCCCAGATGCCCGATGATCTTGCCGATGTGGATATCGCGACCGGGCTTCAGCCCCTCGGCCTCGGCGACCTCGGCGAGCTTGCGGATATAGTCGACGAAGCCGACCAGCGTCGTCACGCCGAAATCGGCCATCAGCCGCACCTGCGTCGCCGAGCGCGTCTCGATGCCCGTGCCGGCGGGCAGGAAGATCGCGTTGGTGAAATGCGCGAACGCCTCGCGGATATAATGGCCGCCGTTGATCATGCCGTGGCCATAGACCGACTGGACGACCTCGCCGGGCTGCAACCCCTGCCAGCGCGCCATGCGCGCGACGAGCAGGTTCCCCACCTCGCGGCCCTTGGGGCCGAACAGCAGCACCTGCGGCTTGCCCGTCGTGCCGCTGGTGGTGTGGAGGATCGCGGGCGGACGCGTCGCGTCGTCGCCGAGGCCGGCGAAATCGCCGAACGGCGGGTGGTCGGCGATCGATGCCATCAGGTCCGACTTGTCGTAGGTCGGCAGCTTGGCGATGTCATCGAGGCTGCGGATGTCGCCGGGCTCGATGCCTTTCGCCCCCCATAGGCGCGCATAGAAGGGCACCGCCCAGCCGCGCGCCATCAGGCGGACGAACTGCGCGTTCTGGAGGCTGCGCAATTCGTCGCGGCTCATGCCGGTGTAGCGCAGCGCGAAGGCGTCGCCGAGCGGATAGTCGCGCAGCAGCTGCGGCACGGCGGCGGCGGCGAAAAAGTCTGGATAGGTCATGGCGCTCCGGTCAGCATCGTCAGCGGGTCGGTGAGGTCGGTCGGCACCGCGGCGAGGCTGAGCGCGAAGCTGCGCTTGGCACCCGCCTGCGCCGAGGTAAGCGGTGCGGCAGGGTGGCCGAGCGTCGCGGGGACGCTGCGTTCGATCCGGCTGCCGTCGGTCAGCGTGACGACGAAGCGCTGCGGCGACAGCGCGTTGGGGTCGGGGTTGAGGTCGTCGATCAAGGTCAGCCGGTCGCCGACGTCGCGCAGCACGGGGTCGCCGAACGACGCCTCGCCGAAGCGGCGCGGGTCGATGCGCCCGTCGGTGAGCATCAGCGCGCTCAGGAACGGCAGGCACAGCCGCGCATAGGCGGGGGGCATGTCGTCGCGCCACGGCCTGCCGACGAGGCGCAGGATCAGCGGCGGGACGTGCGCTTCGATTGCCACGACCTGTTCGGCGCGCAGGCCGTCGAGAACGCCGAGCGTCGCGTGGCTGGCGCGCCCCGACGGCCACGGCTTGACGCTGATTTCGCCGATCCGCCAGTCCTGCCCGAGCGTCGCGGCATAGCTGTCGAGGTTGCCGTCGTCGAACAGTCTGAAATAGCCGAACGGCCCTTCCAGCGCGTCGTGCGGCCCGGTCAGCCCCTGCGCGACGAGATCGACCGCCGTGACCGCCGCGCGCGCCGCGTGGGCGATCTGGAGGGGCAGGCCGACCGAGCCCTCGACATGCGCCTGCATCGTCCCCGCGCACTGGCCATAGGCGAGGCCGAGCACGTCGTCGAAGCGGTCGGCGGCAATCCCGCGCACCCGCGCGCACGCCAGCGCCGCGCCGATCAGCCCGGCGGTCGCGGGGCGGAAGAACTTGAGCGGGCCGGTCGCGGCGAGGCCAAGCCCGCAGGCGATATCGACGCCGACGCAGAGAGCGGTGAGCGCGGTCTCATGCGCCACGGTGACGACGGCCAAGTCGGGGCCGGGGACACTGCGCGGCTGGCAGGCGGCGTGGAGGGCTGCCGTTACGACGCTCATCGCATGCACCACGGCGGGTTCGTGCACCGCGTCCCATTCGAGGCAGTGGATCTGGAAGGCATTGACGAACGCCGCGCTCGCCGACGGGAGTTGCACCTCCGGCCCCCGCCCGAGCACCGCCGCGGCGGGCACCGCGCCGCCGGGGGCGAGCGCGCCCCACGCCCGCGCTGCGGCGAGGACCCCGTCGGCCCCCGGCGCGGTCGAGCCCGCAATGCCGACCGCCAGCGTGTCGGCGAGCAGGCCGAGCGCCGTCTCGCGCACCGCGACGGGAATCGCGTGCGGGGCCGCGGCGAAGGCGAGCACGCGCGCGGTCGCGGTCATGCGGTCCACGCTTCGAGCATATCGAGCAGCGGGCCGACCGGCGCGCCGTCGGACAGGTCGAGCGCCAGCGCGGCCTCGGCATCGACGCCGCCCCAGGCGGCGAGCGCGCGCAGCTTGGCGGCGATCGCCTCGGCACCAATCGCGTTCTCGGGGTCGCCGAGCGCATCGGCGACGGTCGCGTCGCGCCCGCCCGCGCCGACCGTCGCGCCGAAGTGTGCGGGATAGGCCGCCGTCAGTGCGGCCGCCTCGACGACGCTGACGCGCGCGCGGGCCGCCGCGAGCTGCGGGTCGGCGATGGCGTCGGGCTCGAAGTCGGCGAGCGTCGGCACGCCGCGGCAGGCGACGACGGCGACCGCGTGCTGAAGCGAGAACTTCGCCTCGGCGGGGGTCGTGGGGGTGGGTCGGTCGCAGAACACCAGCGCATCGCGGTAGGTCGCGACGACGATCGGGCCGCTCGACAGCGCGTCGCCGAGCGCCAGCGCGGCGTCGATGGCGGGGTGCGCATGGCGGCACGCGGGATAGGGCTTGAAGCTCGTCTCGAAGATGCGCCAGCCGTCGCCGCCCGCCATCGCTTCGGGCGCAGGCGTCGCGGTCATCGCGCCGAACAGGCCCTGCTCGCCTTCGAGGATCAAGCGCGGGCCGGTGAAGCCGCGTCGCGCCAGTCGCGCGGTCCACACCCCCGCCAGCGCGCTGTGCGCGACGTGCAGCGCCTTGGTCATCACCGCCTCGTGCCGCGCGCGCCACAGGCCCCCGGCGATCGACCCGGCGTTGCCCAGGGCGGCGACCGTCGCCGCCGCATCGAGCGCATAGATCGACCCTGCCGCCGCGACCGCGCCGAAGCCGCCCGCCGTCGCGGTCGGGTGCCAATGCGCGTAATGGTGCGCGTCGAGCGCGCGCCCCAGCGCGATCATCGCCTCATAGCCGCGCACCGCGCCGTCGAGCAGCGTGCCCATCGTGCAGCCTTCGTCGCGCGCCGCCGACAGCGCGGCGGGCCAGACGACGGGGCCGGGATGCAGCCGCGCCAGACGGTCGACATCGTCCATTTCGAGCAGATTGCCGAGCAGCGCGGCGCGCGTCAGCGCATCGGGTTCGGCGGCGCGCGCGATCTCGGCCACGGGCTCGCGCCGACCGCCGGCGACGCACGCCAGCCAGTCGAGCAGGTGCAGCCGCGCCCGCGCCCGCGTCGCTGCATCGACGGGCCGCGCGAGGCGCACCGCGAGGCGCTCCGTCAAGCTCACGGTCAAGCTGGCGGTCAGGTCCTGCGCGTCGCTCAACCGCTCGCCGCTCCCTTTAATTTGTCCGGACATATTGCGGGGAAGCGCGCGATCAATCAAGGTCGCGCGCGGGGGACATTGGGGACTAGGTATGGCAGGCACGCGCGACGGCGGCGAACCGCGCTATGTTCAGGTCGCGACCGATCTGCGCGCCGCCCTCGCCCGCGGCGATTTCGCCGACGGCGACCAGCTGCCGACCGAAACCGCCTTGTGCACGCGCTACGGCGTCAGCCGCTTCACCGTGCGCGAGGCGCTGCGGCGGCTCCAGGCCGAGGGCTTGATCCGGCGGCGGCGCGGCTCGGGCACCGTCGTCGACCGCAGCGGCGGCCATGCGCTGCGCCAGCCGCTGGGCGATGTCGCCGAATTGCTGCAATATGCCGCCGGATCGACCTTCGGCATCGAACGCCACGGCATCGTCACGCTCGGTGCGGCGCGCGCCGCGATCACCGGCCTGCCCGCCTCGTCGCGCTGGTCATTGCTGACGGGGTTGCGGACGATGGCCGGTCAGGCGGCGCCGATCGCCGTCACCGATGTCTTCATCCACGCCGATCTCGCGGCGTGCGTGCCGGGGCTGCGCGGCGGATCGGAGGCGCTGTTCCGGCAACTCGAACGCCTCGGTGGCTTTACCATCGCGCGCGTCGCGCAGGACATCCAAGCGGTCGCGGCGGGCGCACGCGAGGCGACCGCGCTCCATTTGCCGCGCCGCACGCCGTGCCTGCGGATCATCCGCGCCTATCTCGACGGCGACGGCCGCACCGTCGAGGTCTCGGTGAGCACCCATCCCGGCGAGGCGTTCACCTACTCGATGCACATCGACCACTGAGACTTTCGTTCCGCAGGTGCGCCGCATTGCCGCACTGCAGCGCAAAATGTGCGCCTCTGGAACGAACTTGCCGAAACGCCGTTGAGCAGGGGTGCCGCCTCGGCGCGGGCCTCCCTGGCGAGGCCATTCGACAGTCTTGACATGAACGGGAGCCCCGATGACGGACTTCGGCGTGCCGCTGGGCGCGCGCGCGATAACGCCGGACCGTCCGACACTCATCGTGTTGTCGCACTTGCGCTGGGATTTCGTGACGCAGCGCCCCCAGCATCTGATGACCCGCGCGGCGCGCGATTTCGACGTGCGCTTCGTCGAGGAACCGATCTGGACCGACGGCGATACGCCCGCGGTCGAGACGCTGGTGCGCGAAAACGGTATCTGCGTCATCCAGCCGTCGGTTCCGCACGGCACCGCGTCGGCGGCGGCAATCGAGCATCAGCGCGACCTCGTCGACGCCATAGTCGCGCGCGCCGCCGGCCCGATCATCCTCTGGTATTATACCCCGATGGCACTGCCGTTTACCCGCCATCTCGCGCCCGACCTCGTCGTCTTCGACAAGATGGACGAACTGTCGGCGTTCCGCGATGCACCGCCGCTGCTACTCGCGCTCGAACAGGAACTGCTCGATCTCGCCGACGTGGTATTTACCGGCGGCGCGGCGATGCACGAGGCCGCCGCACACCGCCACGCCAACATCCACTGCTTTCCGTCGAGCATCGACACGGCGCATTTCGCCGTCGCGCGCGCCGGTGGCCTGACCGAGCCCGCCGACCAGGCGGGCATCGCCGAACCGCGTATCGGCTTCTTCGGGGTCATCGACGAACGCTTCGACACCGACCTGCTCGGCAAGGTCGCGGCACTCGCGCCGGGCATGCAGTTCGTCATGCTCGGTCCGGTCGTCAAGATCGACCCCGCGACGCTGCCGCGCGCCGCCAATATCAATTGGCTCGGCGGCAAGACCTATGCCGCGCTGCCCGCCTATCTCGCAGGCTGGAACGCCGGGATCATGCCGTTCGCGATCAACGACGCGACGCGCTTCATCTCGCCGACCAAGACGCCTGAGTTCCTCGCCGCCGGGCTGCCGGTGGTGTCGACGGCGATCCGCGACGTCGTGCGCCCCTACGGCGATGCCGGCCTGGTCGAGATCGCGACGACGCCCGAGGAGACGCTCGCGGCGCTGGTGCGCGTGCTGTCGCGCCCGCGCGCCGACTGGCTGCGCCGCGTCGACGCGCAGCTTGCGGGCGGCTCGTGGGATGCGACCTGGGCCGCGATGCGCGCCGAGATGACGAAATTTTTGAACGGCGGCGCTGCGGCGACGCCAGCGAGGGAGGCGGCTCATGTTTGATTGGCTTATTGTCGGCGCGGGGTTCGCCGGTGCCACCCTTGCCGAGCGCCTCGCCAGCGAGCGCGACGAGAAGGTGCTGGTCATCGACCGCCGCCCGCACATCGGCGGCAACGCCTATGACCGCTACAACGACGACGGGCTGCTGGTGCACCAGTACGGCCCGCACATATTTCATACAAATTCGGAAATGATCTTCGCGCATCTCTCGAAGTTCACCGAGTGGCGCAAGTACGAGCACCGCGTGCTCGGCAAGGTCGACGGCATGGAAGTGCCGATCCCGATCAACCTCGACACCGTCAACAAGCTCTACGGCTTGAACCTGACCAGCGAGGATCTGCCCGCATGGTTCGCCGCCAAGGCCGAGAAGGTCGACCCGATCCGCACCTCGGAGGATGTCGTGGTGTCGGTCGTCGGGCGCGAGCTCTACGAGAAGTTCTTCCAGGGCTACACGCGCAAGCAATGGGGCATGGACCCGAGCGAACTCGACAAGTCGGTGACCGCGCGCGTGCCCACCCGGACCAATCGCGACGACCGCTATTTCACCGACGAATACCAGTATATGCCCAAGCACGGCTATACGCGGATGTTCGAGAAGATGCTCGATCACCCCAATATCAAAGTGATGACGCAGACCGACTATCAGGACATCTGCAAGGAAGTGGCGTTCAAGCGGCTGATCTGGACCGGGCCGGTCGACGAGTATTTCGGCTTCCGCCATGGCAAGCTGCCGTATCGCAGCCTCAAGTTCCGCCACGAGACCCTGGATGTCGAGCAGGCCTTGCCGACCGGCACGGTCAACTACCCGCAGACCGAGGCGTATACGCGGATCAGCGAATACAAGCACATGACCGGGCAGGTTCATCCCAAGACCGCGATTACCTATGAGTATCCCAGTGCCGAGGGCGATCCCTATTACCCGATCCCGCGTCCCGAGAACGCCGAACTCTACAAGAAGTACGAACGCCTCGCGATGGCGACGCCGAATGTCTGGTTCGTCGGACGGCTCGCGACCTATCGCTACTACAACATGGACCAGGTGACGGGCCAGGCGCTGGCGACCTTCCGGCGCATCCAGGAGGCGCTGCCGGTCGGCGGCGACGTCATCGCGATGCCGCGCGTCGTCGCGGCGGAGTAGGCGCGGAGGGCGCGCGGCCCCAGCCCGCCGCCCTTCACCGCTTGAATCGACCGTCTCGCGGGTGCATGACGCTCGCCATGCTCACCCAGCGTTCGCGTTATGCCTTGCGTGCCCTGATCTTCCTCGCCCGCGCCAACGGCATCGCGCCGGTGCCGATGAGCGCCATTGCCGCCGACCAGAAGCTGCCGCGCAAGTTCCTCGAGATCATCCTGACCGACCTCAAGCACGGCGGGCTGGTGACGAGCTACCGCGGCAAGCTCGGCGGCTATCGGCTGGCGCGCCCCGCCTCGACGATCAGCTTCGGCGAAGTCATCCGCCTGATCGAGGGGCCGCTGGCGCTGGTGCCGTGCGTCAGTCAGACGGCGTACCAGCGCTGCCCCGACTGTTTCGAGGAATCGGTCTGCGCGATTCGCAAGCTGATGCTCGTCGTCCGCGACCGGACCGCGCAGATCCTCGATGGCACCAGCCTCGCCGACATCGACCCGGTACGCGTCGCGGCCTGATCTCTCCCTCCCCCCTTTGAGGATGAGGGCAAAGCGCTGCTTCCCCCCGCGCAACTAAAACTCGTATTGCCCACCTGACGGGTGGGGATAATTTCACGCCCGTCGCGCGTTGAGCGGCGAGGGAGACCCTGCGATGCGCCTGAGCCTCATATTCGCCGCCGCCCTGACGCTCGGCACGGCTGTGCAGGCCAGGCCCGTCACCCTCCTCAACGTCAGCTACGATCCGACGCGCGAACTCTACAAGGCGGTCAACGCCGCGTTCGCTGCCGACTGGCAGAAGCGCACCGGCGACACGCTGACGATCAACCAGTCGCACGGCGGGTCGGGCAAGCAGGCGCGCTCGGTGATCGACGGGCTCGAGGCCGATGTCGTGACGCTGGCGCTCGCTTATGACATCGACGAGATCGCCGACAAGGCGAAGCTGCTCCCGGCCAACTGGCAGTCGCGACTGCCGCAGCGCTCGACACCCTATTATTCGACGATCGTCTTTCTCGTCCGCAAGGGCAATCCCAAGGCGATCCGCGACTGGGACGATCTGGTCAAGCCGGGCGTCGCGGTCATCACGCCCAACCCCAAGACCAGCGGCGGTGCGCGCTGGAACTACCTCGCGGCGTGGGGCTATGCGCAGAAGAAATACGGCAGCGCGACGGCGGCGAAGGACTTCGTCACCAAGCTCTACCGCAACGTCCCGGTGCTCGACTCGGGCGCGCGCGGGTCGACGACGACGTTCGTCCAGCGCGGCCAGGGCGATGTCCTGCTGGCGTGGGAGAACGAGGCGTATCTCAGCCAGAAGGACGCGCCCGGCGATTATGAGATCGTCGCGCCGTCGGTCAGCATCCGCGCCGAACCGCCCGTCGCGGTGGTCGACAAGAACGCCGCGAAGCACGGCACGACGCAGGTCGCCGAGGCCTATCTGCGCTTCCTCTACACCCCAGCCGCGCAGGCGCTGATCGGGCAGAACTTCTACCGCCCGGTCGATCCGGCGGCGGCGGCGAAATACGCGGCGAACTTCCCCAAGCTCGCGCTGTTCGGCATCGACCGCAATTTCGGCGGCTGGAAGGTCGCGCAGGCGACGCATTTCAGCGACGGCGGGATTTTCGACCAGATCTTCGACGCCGCCAAGCGCTGACGCGCGCCAACCGCTCATTCAGGGGGAACAGCTATGCAGGCCTTGCTGCGCGGGACCATTGCGTCCGCACTCCTTGCTGCCGCCGCCGCGACGGCGCAGCCCGCCCAGACACCCGCCGGCGGCGGTGGCACCGTCGGCGCGGTCGCTGCGGGGTCGACCCCGGGATCCAATCCGGGAGCGGGGGGCAGCCCCCTCGACACCGAGGAGCCCGCCTTCGACGCCGCGGCCGCCGCCGCGCCGCCGCCGACCGGCGATGCGGTCCTCGACCGCCTCAACGCGCTCGAATTCAAGGTCCGTTCGCTCGAAGCGCGCAACCGCAGCCTCGAAGACCAGCTAAAGCTCGGCGAAACGCGCATCCAGAGCGTCGAGGTTCGCGCGGCGCGCGGCGCGCAGGCGGGTGTCGCCCCGACTCAAGCCGATCCCAACGGCATTTTCAGCTTCAAGGCGCGCGGCGTCATCGATGCCGACTATGTCCACTTCGCCGAGCGCGCGGGCGGTTACGACTATAATGACGGCACCGGCTTCCGCCGCGCCCGGCTGGGCTTCGAAGGCACCGCGTTCCGCGACTATGCGTGGCGGATCGAGGCGGATTTCGCCGGCAACGTCGTCGCGCTTCAGGACGCCTATCTGCAATACAACGGCTTCAAGCATTTCAGCGTGACGTTGGGGCAGTTCAAGCCACCCTTCGGTCTCGAGTCGAACAATGCGGACAGCTACAACAGCTTTATCGAGCGCGGCATGTTCACCAACGCCTTCGGCAATGCCGGAGCCGAGCGGCGTATCGGCGCGTCGGTCGCCTACATCCGCGACACCTTCACCGCGACGGTCGGCGCATCGGGCGACAACGAGTCGGTCGGGCGCTCGATCGGCGCGCCTGTCACCGCCGCCCCCGACGAGAGCATCGGCGGCAATGCCCGCGTCACCTGGGAGCCGGTCTCCGACACCGGGCGCATCCTTCATCTCGGCGTATCGGGCTTCTGGCGCACCGGCCTCAAGACCGGCGACACCGACGACACCGTGCGTCTGACCGAGCGTCCCAATGTCCGTGTCGACAATGGCAATATCATCGACTCGGGCGTCGTCACCGGGGTCGACAGCCTGACCTTTGTCGGCGTCGAGGCGACGGGTGTCCTCGGTCCCGTCTCGTTGACCGGCGAATACGGCCATTTGCACTTCGACCGCTTCGCGCCGTTCAAGGATTTCGGCAGCGACGGCTTCTACGTCTATGCCAGCTGGTTCGTCACCGGCGAGACGCGGCCTTTCCGCAACGGCAATTTCGACCGCATCAGGCCGCTCAACAACTTCTCGAACGCCCACGGGACCGGGGCGATCGAGCTGCTCGCGCGCTACGACAGCCTCGATGTCGGCGATACGCCGGTCGCGGCGCGCGCGGGCAACGCCGCCCATAGTTATACCGCAGCGGTCAACTGGTACCTGACCCCCAACTTCAAGCTGCAGCTCAATTATATCCGCTTCGCCGGATATAATACGCCGCTCGATCCGATCGGCAATCGCACCAAAGGCGATGCGGTGGCGACGCGGCTCCATCTCGACTGGTGAGCAGCGCCGCCCTCCACCGGCTGACACCGCCCGTTGCACTGCCCAGGCGCGCCGGGCATGGACGCGCCATGCCCGTCGCACGCCCCCTGTCGTTGCGCCGCTCGATCATCCCGGGCTTCGGCTTGAGTATCGGCATCACGGTGTTCGCGCTGACGCTGATCGTGCTGCTGCCGCTGTCGGCGGTGTTCATCAAGACGGCGGGGCTGGGCTGGGACGCCTATGTCACGGTCGCGCTGTCGCGGCGCGCGTTGAACGCCTATCGCCTGAGCTTCGGTGCGGCGGCGGCGGCGGCGGCGATCAACGCGGTGTTCGGCCTGCTCGTCGCGTGGGTGCTGGTGCGCTACGAGTTTCCGGCCAAGCGCCTGGTCAGCGCGCTCGTCGACCTGCCGTTCGCGCTGCCAACCGCCGTCGCGGGCATCGCGTTGACCGCGCTCTATGCGCCGAACGGCTGGATCGGTCACTGGCTCGCACCGCTCGGGGTCAAGATCGCCTTCACTCCGCTCGGCGTCGTCGTCGCGCTGATCTTCATCGGCCTGCCGTTCGTCGTGCGGACCGTCGAGCCGGTGCTCGCCGATCTGGGGGCCGAGGTCGAGGAGGCTGCCGCGTCGCTCGGCGCGACGCGCGCGCAGAGCTTCATCCGCGTCGTGCTTCCGGCGGTCGCGCCCGCGCTGCTGACCGGCGCGGCGCTGGCTTTCGCGCGCGGCATCGGCGAGTATGGTTCGGTGATCTTCATCGCGGGCAACCTGCCGTTCAAGTCGGAGATCGCGCCGCTACTCATCGTCGTCCAGCTCGAACAATATAATTACGCCGGGGCGACGGCGATCGCCGCGACGATGCTCATCGTCTCGTTCGCGCTCCTGCTGCTGATCAACGCGGCGCAGGCGTGGGACCGCGCGCAGCGCGCCGCATGACCCCCGCGCTCGCCCCCAAACCGCTCGTCAAAGGGACTCTGATTGCCGTCGCGCTGGCGTTCCTCGGTCTCAACCTCGCGCTGCCGCTCGCCGCCGTGTTCGCGGGTGCCTTCGCCAAGGGGCTCGGTGCGTGGCACGCGGGGGTGGTCGAGCCCGACGCGCTGGCAGCGGTGCGGCTGACGCTGCTGGTGGCGGGCATCGCGGTGCCGCTCAACATCGTCATCGGACTGGCGGCGTCGTGGGCGATCACCAAGTTCGACTTCCGCTGGAAATCCATCCTGATCACCCTCATCGACCTGCCCTTTTCGGTATCGCCGGTGGTGTCGGGGCTGATCTACGTCCTGCTGTTCGGGCTGCAGGGCTGGTTCGGGCCGTGGCTGCGCGCGCACGACATCCAGATCATCTTCGCCGTCCCCGGCATCGTGCTGGCGACGGTGTTCGTTACCTTTCCGTTCGTCGCGCGCGAGCTGATCCCCTTGATGCAGGAACAGGGCCGCGACGACGAGGAGGCGGCGCGGTCGCTGGGTGCCAGCGGCTGGCAGACCTTCGCGCGCGTCACTTTGCCCAATATCCGCTGGGGGCTGCTGTACGGCGTGCTGCTGTGCAATGCGCGCGCGATGGGCGAGTTCGGCGCGGTGTCGGTGGTGTCGGGGCACATCCGGGGACTGACCAACACCATGCCGCTGCACATCGAGATCCTCTACAACGAGTATAATTACGTCGCGGCGTTCGCGGTGGCGTCGCTGCTCGCGGGGCTGGCGCTGGTGACGCTGGCGCTGAAATCGCTGCTCGAATGGCGCTACCGCGACGAGCTGGCGGGGAGCGGGCATTGACCGTCAGCGTCGATACCGTCGTCAAGCGCTTCGGCGCGTTCGCCGCGCTGGCAGGCGTTAGCCTCGATGCGCGCGAGGGCGAGTTTCTCGCCCTCCTCGGGCCCTCGGGTTCGGGCAAGACGACGCTACTGCGGATCATGGCGGGGCTCGACTTTCCCGATAGCGGCACGATCCGCATGGGCGGCGTCGACATGGGCGACCGCCCGGCGCGCGAGCGCGGCGTCGGCTTCGTCTTCCAGCATTATGCGCTGTTCCGCCACATGACCGTCGCCGCCAACATCGCCTTCGGG
>CAXTSL010000006.1:12898-30324 GCA_964246975.1 uncultured Sphingomonadaceae bacterium | reverse complement strand
TGAGCGTCAAGCCGCGCCGCGACCGACCGTCGGGCGCGGCGATCGCGGCGCGGGTCGAGGAACTGCTCGGCCTCGTCCAGCTGCCGGGTCTCGGCAAACGCTACCCGGCGCAATTATCGGGCGGCCAGCGCCAGCGCGTCGCGCTCGCCCGCGCGTTGGCCGTCGAGCCGCGCCTGCTGCTGCTCGACGAACCCTTCGGTGCCCTCGACGCCAAGGTCCGCAAGGACCTGCGCCGCTGGCTCCGCGCGGTCCACGAGGCGAGCCACGTCACATCCGTCTTCGTCACCCACGACCAGGAGGAGGCGCTCGACCTGGCCGACCGCGTCGTCGTGATGAACGCCGGGCAAATCGAGCAGGTCGGCACGGCGGACGAGGTCTATCACCGCCCCGCGACCGCCTTCGTCTGCGACTTCCTCGGCAATGCCAACCGCTTCGATTGCGGCCTCGACGGCGGCGCGGTCGAGATCGCCGGGCTGCGCCTGCCCAACACCGCGCCTGCGGCGGCGCGCGACGGCGCGGGCGTCGCCTTCGTCCGCCCGCACGAGTTCGCGGTCGCCGGGGCAGGCGCGCCGGGCCTCGCCGTCACGCTGCGCCGCCTCGCGACGACCGGCGCGCTGGCGACGCTCGAATGCGAAGCCGCCGACGGGCGCGCCGTCGAGGCGACGACCGCGACCCCACCCGAGGGTCTCGCACCGGGTTCGGCGCTGACGCTGGTGCCGACGACCGTGCGGGCGTACGCGGCGTAGCTTCTGCCCCCTCCCCTCCCCGCGCAGCGGAGAGAGGGGAGGGTCGGGGTGGGGTGTCTCACCACGAAACGCGGCCTCCGGGGCGAAGCACCCCACCCCGACCCTCCCCTCTCTCGGTTCGCGAAGATGCTCACCGGGAGGGGAGGGGGAAGATCAGGCCGCCCCGCTCAGGTACATCTGCGTCACCATCCCGTACAGCATCGGCACCGACAGCACGAAGTTCGTCCGCGACGCGAGCATCGCGGTGCGGCCCGCCGCCGCCTTGGTGGCGTCGTCGGCGGGCACGAGCCCGAGCGCCTTTTGCTGGTTGGGCCAGATGATCATCCAGACGTTCGATACTAAAACATATTGGCACCAAAACCCCTAGAATGCGCCTGACATATAAAAACTTCCGTCGACTTGCTCGTCCGTAACCGAAATATTAGGCCTTGCTGGCATACCACTGGGTTCCCAAGATACAGGATCAAGGCCGAGTTTAACTGCTTCGATCAGGTTGTACATTAGCCAACCCATTGCTTCTGCGCCGTAAAATATGCCGTCGGTTAGCCAACCAGCGAACGTATCTACCCAAGCATTATTCGCAGCCTCTCCTATAGCGTAACCGGCTAGCCCTGATGCTCCTATAATTATCGTCTTAGCTTGGGGAGGTAACGGTGAATTCGCTGCGGCATAAGTGCCGATCGCTCCGAAAATCACAGCAAATATTCTACCGCCCGCCTCGTCGAGTGCTAAAGAGAATGCCGATTTCATAGCCGGTCGTGCCGAAGCCCAATCCATCGAGCCAGCAATCAAAGCATCACCGATTGTATCCAGTGAAAACTCAAGTGCTTCAAGTCGAGTTCGTTCCCGGCCATCGAGCAAAGGCGACGCAGCAACGCGGACGGCCTTTATAGTAGCTCCAATTGCTTTCGCGCCCTTTCCAACAATCTCACGGGCCTGATTAGTCGCGTTCAGCTGCATATAGTAAGGGAGCGGGAACTCTCCACCGCCTCCAAACTCCGGATTGGCAACGATCAAAACATCATTCATGTAAACGGGGGGGAAACTGCCAAGAGTCATTTGGACGTCCAGCGGTTACGATGATATCGTCAATGACCGTCATTTTCACCTCCAGCTAAAGACCACTAGTAGAGACACTAGCAGATCCGGCAAAACGAACCAGTCTTGGAAGAGGCGGTAAGTCGTAGAGCGCAACACTATCTGGAAATTTCAACCAATCCGGACCAATGATAAAGTCAACGCCTTTTGGAATAGAAATCTTTCGACTTCTCCAAAGCGTTCTCCACGTTAGTGTGCCATCCTGCGTGAGCATCAATACGACCGGGTCATTAAGAACCAGCAAATGGTACGATGCAATGACCGAAATGAGACAAATAAAGGCCAGCAGGCCGCAGATTACTGCCAACTCATACAAGCTTTTAGCGGAGGACGCAGAATTCCAAACGAATACTACAGTAATAGAAAGAACAACGAAAAGGCCAAGAAGTGCGACGGCAACCTTTTTCCGATCTAAAGTAGCCCGAATCGTGCTTATACCGACTATCCCGACCCGCTCCATCGCACATCGTCCGATCCGCTGAGGAACTCAACCTAGACGAGAGCCGGTAAATATATCGTGAAGTCCGCTCAACTACGCCGCGCCGCTCAAATACATCTGCGTCACCATGCCGTAGAGCATCGGCACCGACAGGACGAAGTTGGTGCGCGACGCGAGCATCGCCGTACGCCCTGCCGCCGCCTTGGTCGCGTCGTCGGCAGGGACGAGGCCGAGCGCCTTTTTCTGGTTGGGCCAGATGATCATCCAGACGTTCGCCGCCATGATGATCGCGAGGTACATGCCGATGCCGATGGCGCGGACGCCGGGCTGCAGCGTGAACGCCTCGACCATATAGCCCTTGAGGCCCGCCACCGCGAGGCCGGTGACGAGCGTCGCGATCGCCCCCCAGCGGAACCAGAACAGCGCCTCAGGCGCGATGAACTTGCTGACGCCACCCTTCAGCTCGGCGGGGATCTTGGGCATCGTCGGGATCTGCACGAGGTTGAAATAATAGAGCAGGCCGATCCACACGATGCCCGACAGGACGTGCAGGAACAGCGTGAACGGCACGCTATAGCCCGCGTCGAGTGCGGCGTGGTGCAGCCCGAGCGCCATGACGACGAGCAGGAGCAGCGCGATCAGCAGCGCCGTATTGAGATTACCGAGTAGCTTGCCCATCGTGCGGCCCCTTGTTGTCTGTCGCCGCACCCTTAGCGCGCGTCGGCGACGCTGTCACAGGTTTCGCGCGCGCCGCGTCACAGCGTCTCGCCCGCCCCCGGCGTCGCCTGCATCTGCGACGACTTGCGCTGGCGCCAGTGGCGCGCGGTGTCGCGCCGCCGCACCGCCCAGCCTTCGTCGTATTCCTGCGGACGCACGACGGGGACGATCAGGCACACCGATTGCGTCGGCAGCACGCTGTCCCAGTCCTGGATGAGCTTTTTATACGCCGTGCCGACGGGGCGGATCCGGCGGTCGAGGTCATAGAGGCCGAGCGCGTTGACATTGCCGTTGTCGAGCCGCAGCGCGCTGTCCCAGTCGACCTGATCGGTCAGCGAATACCACGTGAAGCCGGTGATCGGCACGCCGTCGTTCCTGACCCGGAGCACGCTCGCCCATTGTTTCCACAGCCAATCGACGGCGGCGGTCCCCTCGGCATTGTCGGTCATGTTGGTTTCGGTGTGCATGACCGGCAACTTGTAGCGGTTATAGTATTGCCACGTGATGCCGTCGTAGCCGAAGACCTCGCCCGCCGGGCGGCTCTGACCCTCGGCACAAACGCGGTGCTCGTTGGTGATGTAATAGTCGTTGCCCATGATGCAGTGTTGCTTGAAGCGATTGTCGAGGAAGAACTGATAGTCTTCGCGCGCCATGCCGTTATCCATCAGATATTCGAACATGTCGGACTCGACGCGCCGTCCGTAGTTGAGATCGAGGCTGAGGAAACGCAGCTGGTTGAGCATTTCGGCGGGGCCGATCGCCTTCGGGTCGTCGGCGTGGAAATACTCCGACGATTCGGACTGGATGAAGATCGCGTCGGGGCGCACGTCGAGAATCTCGCGCATCGCCAGCACGTTGGCCTTGACCAGCCCCTTGAGCGCGGTGACGAACCCCCGGTCGGTGGTCAGCGCCTCGTTCCACCAGCCGTATTTGCCCGAGAACATCGCGCAGATGAACATCTCGTTGACCGGGGTGTAGAGCTGGACCCACGGAAAACGCGCCGCGAAATCATGGGCGTAGCGCGCGAACAAATGGCAGAAATCGGGGTTCTGGAAGTCGCCGACCCAGTCGGGAACGCCGAAATGGCAAAGGTCGACGATCGGCACGATGTTGCGCCGGTGCAGGTCCTGCATCGTCAGGTCGGCGAATTCCCAGTCGTAGCGCCCGTCGCCGAGCCACGTCGTGTGGATCGGCGGGCCGTAGCGCAGGAAGTGCAGCCCGATGTCCTCGACGAGGTCGAAATCGGTGCGCCAATGGCGGTAGTGACCACATTTCGCCATCTCGTCGACGCGCTTGCCGCCGACCATCGGGTAGGAATTCTCGATGCCGGTCGCGAACATGAACATGGACGATGGGCCTTTGTACGGTCGCGCGCTGAACGGGTTGCGGTGGGGATAGTTGCGGCTCGGCCGGGTTGCGGCTCAGCCGCTGTTGCGGAGCCCTGCGGCAATGCCGTTGATGCTGAGGTGAATGCCCTCGGCGAGGCGATCGTCGCTGTCGCCGCCGCGCCGCCGCCGGATCAGCTCGACCTGCAACTCGTTGAGCGGGTCGATGTAGGGCAGGCGCAGCCGCACCGCGCGCTGCAACGCCGGCGCGCGGTCGAGCAGGTCGGTCTGGCCGGTCAGCGTCAGCAGCGTGTCGCGCGTCGTCTGCCATGCCGCCGTGATCCGCCCGAAGACGCGCTCACGCAGCGCGGCGTCGGGGACCAGTGCGGCATAGCGCGCCGCGACGCGCATGTTCGACTTCGCCAGCACCATTTCGAGATTGCTCAGCGTCGCCGCGAGGAACGGCCAGCCCACGACCATTTCGGCGAGCAGCGCCTTGTCGGCGAACCCCGCCAGCGCGCTGCCCGCGCCGTACCAGCCGGGCAGCATGATCCGCGCCTGCGCCCAGCTGAACACCCAGGGGATGGCGCGCAGATCCTCGATCTTGTCCGACCTGGTCCGCGACGCGGGGCGCGAGCCGATCTTCAATTCGGCAATCTCGGTGATCGGCGTCGCGGCGCGGAAGAAGGCGTTGAAGCCCGGCGTGTCATAGACCAGCGCGCGATAGTCGCCGAAGGCCTGCGCGCTGATCGCCGCCATCGCGGCGTGGAAGCGCGCCGCGTCGGCGGCCCCGACGGCGGGCGCGCCGAGGCTGGCGAGCAGCGTCGCGGCGGTCATCGTCTCGAGGCTGGCCTCGGCAGCGGCGGGGGTGCCGTATTTGGCGGCGATGACCTCGCCCTGTTCGGTGATGCGGATGCGGCCCTGCACCGTGCCGGGCGGCTGCGCGCGGATCGCGTCGAACGCCGGCCCGCCGCCGCGTCCGACCGCACCGCCGCGCCCGTGGAACAGCTGGAGCGCGATGCCGGCACGCGCGAACACGTCGCGGATCGCCAGCGCGCCCTGGTGCAGCGACCAGTTCGAGGTCAGATAGCCGCCGTCCTTGTTCGAGTCCGAATAGCCGACCATGACCTCCTGAAACCCGCGCGCCCGGGCCAGCGCGGCGGCGCGCGGGCGGTCGAGGAAGGCGGCCATGACGGCGGGCGCGGCCTGCAGGTCGTCGATCGTCTCGAACAGCGGCACCGCCATCACTGGGCATTCGGGCGGTTCGTCTCCGGCACCGGGGCGGAACAGCCCGACCTCCTTGAGCAGCACATAGACTTCGAGGAGGTTGGCGACGCCGCTCGCCTTCGAGACGATGTACGCGCGGATGCAGTCGGGGCCGAAGCGCGCGTGGGCGCGGGCGGCGGCGCGCAGGATCGCCATTTCCTTCGCGGTCTCGTCCGAATAGGCGGCAAACGGCACCGACAACAGGCGCGGCTGCGCGAGATCCTCGCCGAGCAGGTCGATCCGCGCCGCCGCGTCGAGGCCTTCGTAGTCCGCCGTGACGCCCGCGACGCGCAGCAGCTCGGCGACGACGCGGGCATGGACATCGGCGTTCTGGCGCAAGTCGAGCGTCGCGAGGTGGAAGCCGAAGGTCCGCACCGCCTGGCGCAGCGTTGCCAGTCGCCCGCCCGCGACGACACCGGCCCCATTGGCGGTCAGCGAGTCGGCGATGGTCGCGAGATCGGCGAACAGCGCGTCGGGATTCGCATAGGGCTCGGCCGCGACGCGCGCGGGCAGCGGCGGGGCGCGGCCCGCGAGGCGCGCATGGGTCGCGGCGGTGCGCGCATAGACGCCGGTCAGCGCGCGGCGATAGGGCTCGTCGGCGCGGCTGGGCTGTGCGTCGCCAGCTGCTTCAGCGAGCGCCGCGAGCCCGGGCGACACGGCGGCGAGCGACGCCGAGATCGACAGTTCGGCCCCCAGTGCGTTCAATTCTTCGAGGTAGTGGCCCAGCGCCACCGCCGCGCCCTTGGCGAGCGCCGCGTCGAGCGTGCCCGCATCGACGTTGGGGTTGCCGTCGCGGTCGCCGCCGATCCAGTTGCCGGGGCGCAGGAACGGCGGCAGCGGCGCACCCAGCAGCCGTTCCCAGCGCGCGTGGAGGCGCGGCAGCACCGGCAGCAGGTTCGCGCCCAGCACCGCGACGGCATTGTCGATCTCGTCGGCGACGACCGGGCGCACGGCGCGCAACGGCCGGGTCTGCCACAGCAGGGTGATCTGGCGCACCAGCTCGGCCTCGGTATCGGGCTCGCACCAGCCCGTCGCGCAGGCCCCGAGCAGCGCGCCGATGGCGGCCTCGCGGTCGATCATCGACTTGCGGCGGACTTCGGTCGGGTGCGCGGTCAGGACGGGCGCGAGCACGCGGTCCGTGCCGATGCCGTCGCGCGCCAGTCGGTCGATCGCCCCGGCCAGCGTCGCCTCGCGGCGCGACTCGGGCGGCGCGGCGCGGTCCTCCGCCAGATTGGCGAGCTGCGAGAACAGCAGGAACCCGCGCACGAACCTGAGCGTGTCGCCGAGGTTGAGCGCCGCAAGGCGGGCGCTCAGCGCGGCGCGTTCGGCCGCCGCGCCGTCGCTGCGATGGACCGCGACCGACGCCCGGCGGATGCCCTCGATGGCGTCGAACACCGGCTGCCCCTCGGCGGCGCGGATGACATCGCCGAGCAGGCGCCCGAGATAGCGCACGTCAGCGCGGTCGGGCGCAGCCTCCATTGGACGTCTCCGCTGATGTGCGGCCATACACCCCAAGGTGGGCGCGCTTGTCGAGTCTCTTGCCCCCTCCCCTCCCGGTGAGCGTCTTCGCGAACCGAGAGAGGGGAGGGTTGGGGTGGGGTGCTTCGCTCCAAGGCCTGCGTTGCCCGGAGACACCCCACCCCGTCCCTCCCGGGGAGGGGAGGGGGCAATCAGCTCATCTCGCTCGGATCGAAGTTGAGTTCGAAGGCCTTCCACGCGTCGTACATCTCGGGGGGCAGCTTGAGCGGGGCGCAGCGCAGCATGGCGCGCACGGCGGTGTCGGCGAAGGCCTTGGCATAGGCGGCGTTGCCGCTCGTCGCGCCGGTCTGCGCGACCACCGACGGGCGTCCGACGACGCTGCCGTCCTTGGCCAGCTGGATCGACAGGACCACGGTCATGCGGCGGACGTCGGCCCCGCCGATGGGCGGGTTCCAGCACGGCGCGACCTGCGCGCGGATCGCGGCCGCGAGGCTTGCGGTGGCGCGCGTGTCGAGCTTCGCCGACTTGGGGATCTGCAGCGCGATCGACTTGGCGAAGGCGTCGGGGTCGCGGACCATTTTCGGGGCCTTGGGCAGCGACTTGTCGATAAGGTTGCTGAGTTCGGCGGTGTCGAGACGCTCGAGGGGTTTGGCGTCGGGCTGGTCGACGGGCTTTTCGGGTTTGGTCTTAGCGGGCTTGGCTTCGGGGGCTTTGACTTCGATGGGCTTGGGGGTGGGGACGGGTTCTGGCGTGGGCACCGGCTCGGGCACCGGGGCGGGTTGGATCGGTGCCGGCTCGGCGGCGGGCGTCGGCGCGGCGGTTTCCTGCGGGGCAGCGGCCTTCGACGGCTGCGGGCGTTCGGTGACGCGCGTCTGCGGCGCGACGGTGACGAGCTCGACGGCGATCGCTTCCTCGGGTGGCGGCACGACGGGCAGCGCCGCCCAGCCGAGCGACAGCGCCGCGAACAGCAGCCCGTGCAGCGCCGCCGCGCCGAGCAGCGCCTGCCGCTCGGTCACGGCGCAGCAGCGCGTTTCGGCGCAGCCGCCCCGCTGACCAGCGCGACATGGGTGAAGCCCGCCGCCGACACCTCGCCGACCACCGCCATCACTGCGCCATAGCCGAGCGCCTTGTCGGCGCGGACATAGACGCGCGCCGCGTCGCTGCGCGCGGCGCGGATCGCGCCCAGCTTCGCCGCGAGGGCGTCGGGGGCGATCTCGAGGTCGTCGACGAAGACCCCGCCGTCGCGCTTGAGCGACACCTGCACCGGCGTATCGTCGGACTTGAGCGCGCCCGCCTTGCTGTCGGGCAGGTCGACCGGCACGCCGGTCACCAGCAGCGGCGCGGTGACCATGAAGATGATCAGCAGCACCAGCATCACGTCGACCATCGGCGTGACATTGATCTCCGCCATCGGCGCTTTGCGGCCGCGATGGGGTGGCGAGATCATTTCTCCTCCATCCCGTCCAACTGCCGCGACAGCAGACCGTGGAACTCTTCCGCGAACGCGCTCAGCCGCGCTTCGAGGCGTCCGATGCCGTGGAGCAAGCGGTTGTAGCCGACCACCGCCGGGATTGCCGCGAACAACCCGATGGCGGTGGCGAACAGTGCCTCGGCGATGCCCGGCGCCACGACCGCGAGCGTCGTGTTCTGCGCTGCCGCGATGCCGGCGAAGCTGCGCATGATCCCCCACACCGTGCCGAACAGCCCGACGAACGGCGCGACCGCGCCGATGGTGGCCAAGACGCTGAGACGGTCGCCGAGATCGTCGATCTCGCGCGCGATGGCGACGCCGAGGATCGAGGTCAGCCGCGCGCGCACGCCCTCGCGGTCGATGCGGCCCTTGGCGAGGCTGCGCCGCCACTCGTTCATGCCAGCGACGAACAGCTTGGCCGACGGGTGGTGCGCCTTGGCGGCGGGGTCGTAGAGCGCGTCGAGGCTGTCGGCCTTCCAGAACCATGCCTCGAACGACTTCGCCTGACCGTTGATGGCGCGCAGCCGTCGGCTGCGTTCGAGGATGATCGCCCACGACCAGACGCTCGCGGCAAGGAGCAGCAGCATCACCGCCTTGACGACGAGATCGGCCTGCAAAAACAGCGCCCACGGGCTGAGGTCGGCAGCGAGCTTGGCGACGGGTTGCATCAGGTCTCCGGATTTGCTGCGGCGCGCAGCGCTTCGAAACGCGCCGCCCAGTCGCGCGGTTGCCGCTGCGGGCGACCCTGCGCGTCGAGCCACGCGGCGGTGACGGTCGCCTCGGTGAGCAGCGCGCCGTCGCAGACGATCGTCTGCTCCATCACCGTCGCGGCGGCGCGGACGCGCACGACGCGGCTCTCGACGGTCAGCGCGTCGCCGAGCCGCGCCGGACGGGCATAGCGGATGGCGATGTCGGCGACCGCCCAATAGCCTTCGCCCGCGCCGAGCTGGGCGCGCTGGTCGATGCCGACGAGGATCAGCATGTCCGAGCGGGCGCGCTCCATGTAGCGCAGATAATTGGCGTGATAGACGACGCCGGTGAGGTCGGTGTCCTCGAAGTACGCGGTCGCGGCGAAGCGGTGGACGCCGCCGTCGAAGCGGCCCTGGGCGTGGGGCGGAGGCACGGCGACTGTCTAGGCGGACGGCGCGCGCGCGGAAAGGGCGGCGGCGCACGCTTCGGCGCGGGCGCGGGTCCGGTCGGCCTCAAATCGTCGGTGCAAGCGGCCAGCCTTCGGGAAGCGGGGCCGCGACGCGCACCGGGTCGTGGTCGGGGCGATAGGGAATGGTCAGCGCGCGCGCGTGCAGGCGCATCGGGCCGCCGCCGGTGCCGTAGACGGGGTCGCCGAGGATCGGACAGCCGAGCACGGCGGCGTGGACGCGCACCTGATGCGTGCGCCCGGTCTCAGGCGCGAACTCGACGAGCGCGCGGCCGCCGTCGCGGCGCAGCACGCGCCATGCCGTCGCGGCGTGCTTGCCGTCGGGCGCGACGATCATCCGCCAGCCCTCGGCCGCGCTCGATATCTTGGCGAGCGGCGCGTCGATGCGGCCCTCGTCGTCCTGCGGCGCGCCGTCGACCACCGCCCAATAGGTCTTGCAGACCGCGCCTGCCTCGAACGCCTGCGCCAGCCGCCGGTGCGCGCGCGGATGGCGCGCCAGCACGAGGCAGCCCGAGGTGTCGCGGTCGAGGCGGTGGACGGGCTTGGGCGCGCGCGCAAAGCCTTCGCGCAGGGCGTCTAGATGGTCTTCGAGGCTGTGCGGCGTGCGCGGCCCCGGATGGACCGCGAGCCCCGCCGGCTTGTCGATGACGAGCAGGTGGGCGTCGATGTGGAGGATGGGCAGGTGCATCGCACGGTCCCTAGCCCGATGCGGTGCCTCAGGCGAGTTCGACGCGCTCGGACGTGAACCGCAACTTCGCCGTCAGCAAGGCGCGGAAGGCGTTGTAGCCGCCGGTGCCGGGCACGAAGGCGTGGAAGAACAGCTGCGGCGCGCCGTCGAGGCCCGGTGCGACCGAGGCGTGGCCGGGAGCCCACCAGTCGGCGCGGGTCTTGAGCAGCGGCTCGGGTTGCTTGACGTATGGCCCGAGCGGATGGTCGGCAACCGCGACGCCGATGCCATAGGCGGGGGTGCCGAAGTCGTTGCCCGCGTAGAACAGCCAGTAGCGGCCCTGCTGATATGTCACCCACGGCCCCTCGATCAGATGTCCCTCCCAGCCAAGGTCGTTCGCCAGCACCAGCCGGTCCGCGCCGGTCAGCGCGCCGTCGTCGTCGAGGCGCTGCGCGTGGATCGGCGTCGTCATCGCATCGACGATCGTCGCGGCATCGGGGTCGGCGGCGAGCACTGCCTTGACGCGGTCCCAGCTGCCGAGCACCGCCTCGATGAGCAGCCCCATCAGGTAGAAGCGCTCCATTGGCCGCCGCGTGTTCGCCCACGGCTGGATCGCCGCCGCCCATGCTGCCGTGCGCCGGTCGGTCTCGCTGGCGAACAGCTGTGCGATCAGTTCGGGCTTGCGGCGCAGCAGCCCGGCGAGCGGGCGCGGCCAGATGCCGTTCGAGTCGCGCTTCCAGAACAGATAGCGGTCGCCGTTGGCGTCGATGAAGATGTGCGAGTCGATGACACCGCCGCTGAGCAACGGCGGATCGGTCGCATCGGCCCGCTCGCTGGTGTCGATCGCCCAGCCGCTGAGCAGCGGTCGCCCGAGGTCGACCCACGGCCCCGTCGGATGCGGCGCGCGCGCCAAGCCGATGGCGAGCGCGTGCGAGTGTTCGCGCGCGGTGTAGACCAGCCAGTATTCATCGCCGACCCACGCCATTTCGGGAGCCCAGAAGTCGCCGACCCGGCGTCCGCTCGCGGTCCACGCGGGGGCGGTGCCGTCGGGAAAGACGAACCCCTCGTGCGTCCATGTCGCGAGATCGTCGGAGCGCAGGATCGGGAAGGCGTCGGGGGCGTCGTTCGATGTCGCGACGAGAAAATAGCCGTGCGGCGTCTTGAGCACCGCCGGGTCGCCGTAGCCCGCCGTGGTCAGCGAGCTGAGATTGTCGACGATCAGCGGCTGCCAGCCCGCCGCCGCTGCCGTCGTCGCCGTCGTCGTGGCGGCGGTTGTGTCGCCGCTGTGCAGGTTCTCGCGCCGGGTGCCGAAATCGTCGGCGAGAGCCTCGAAAAAGGCACGATAGTCCGCGTGTTCGCCGCTCGGAATGACATAGCGCCGGGTGACGCCGTCGCTTGCGACGGTCAGGTGGGTCGCGCTGCCGTGCGCGGCGGCGTCCACAGTGAAGCTGGGGACGGCGAAGTCGGGGACGGTCAAGCCGGGGATCGCACTCATCGCCGACCCCCTAGCCAAAACGCACGCGCCATGAAAAGCTATTTATCGGATAATTATGGATCGGCAACGATGAACGACCCTGCGACCCCCGCGTTCGAACCCGCCGACATCCTGCGCGGCCTCTACGGCGACGGCATCGTCGCGTGCCGCGCGGCCTTCGACACCGGCTTTGCCGACCGGCTGCGCGAGGATATCGAAACGCAGTTCGCCGCCGCCATTGCAATTCCGGGCGGGGCGCTGCCGCGCGGGCCGGAACGCTGGTATGTCGAGGTCGCCCCCGAGACGATCCGCGACTTCGTCGAGATCGTCACGCATCCGTGGTTCGTGGCGGTCTGCGAGGCGGTCCTCGGTCCCGACTACCGCATCGTCGAGACCGGCTTCGACATTCCCTTTCCCGGCGCCGCCGACCAGCCGTGGCACCGCGACTTTGCCGTGCCAACCGCGACCAGCCGGGGTCGCCGCCTCGATTCGCTGGCGTTCAACCTGACCGCCGTCGACACGCGGCCCGAGATGGGACCGTTCGAGATCGCGCCGGGGACGCAGTGGGACAGCTTCGACGGTTGCGCCAAGGGCATGTTTCCGCCGCGCGCCATGTGGCCGCGCTACATCGGGCGGGCGCGCGCGACCTTGCCCCGGCGCGGCGACATGTCGGCGCGCTCGGCGCTGACCATCCACCGGGGGACTGCGAACCGCTCGGCGCACGCCCGCCCGGTGTTCGTCGTCGGCGTCGACGCCCCCGATGGCGGCAATGCCGCGCACCACGACCTGCAGGCGACGCGAATTTGGCTCGACAGCGTGCCGCCGCGCGTCCGCGACCATTTGACGGCGCGCGTCGTCGACAGCCTTTCGCCCGTCATCCAGCATCATGTCATCGGCGGACTGCTCGAGGCGGCTTATTGACGCCCTGCCAGCCTTGGCCGATTGTAATTATCCGATAAAAGAAAGCCGCGCTTGAGCAGTCCCGTTTCCGACATCGGCCCAAGTCTCGTCCTCGACGATGTTCGCAAGGCCTATGGCACGACGCAGGTTCTCGACGGCGTCTCGCTGACCATGGCGGCGAACGAGTTCGTCGCGTTTCTGGGGCCGTCGGGAAGCGGCAAGTCGACCTTGCTGCGGATCATCGCGGGGCTCGAGAGCCTCGACGGCGGCGCGGTCCGCCTCGGCGGGCGCCGCATCGACGGCCTCGCGCCCGGCGACCGGGGTGTCGCGATGGTCTTCCAGCACTATGCGCTGTATCCGCACATGAGCGTGCGCGACAACATGGCCTTCGGGCTGCGCAACGCGAAGGTGCCGGCGTCCGAGATCGCGGCGCGCATCGCTGGCGCGGCGAAGTCGCTCGAGATCGAGGCGCTGCTCGACCGCAAGCCCGGGCAGTTGTCGGGCGGCCAGCGCCAGCGCGTCGCGATCGGCCGCGCGATCATCAAGAATCCCGCGCTGTTCCTGCTCGACGAGCCGCTGTCGAACCTCGACGCCGCGCTACGCAACCGCACGCGCGTCGAACTGGCACAGCTGCGCCAGCGCACCGACGCGGCATTCATCATGGTCACCCACGACCAGGCCGAGGCGATGACGCTCGCCGATCGCATCGTCGTGATGAACGACCGCCGCATCCAGCAGGTCGGGACGCCGCTGGAGATCTACGCGCGCCCCGCCAACAGCTTCGTCGCGCGCTTCGTCGGTACGCCCGCGATGACGCTTGCGCCGGGCACCGCGACGGGCGGCGCGGACGGCTTCGCGCACGTCCGGCTCGGCGACGGCGCGGTCGTCGCGACGCACGTGCCCGCCGCCAGCCTTGCCGGGAGCACGAGCGTCCAGCTCGGCCTGCGTCCCGAGCATGTCGCGGTGGTCGCGCCCGGCGACGGCGACACCCACGCCGACGTCGTCCTCGTCGAGCGGCTCGGCGACCGCAGCTTCGTCTACGCGCGCCTCGCCGACGGGCAGGACATCGTCGCGCACGATGGCGGCAACTGCGCGCTCCGCATCGGCGAGCGCATCGGGCTGCGCCTCGACGGCGCGGCGGCAGCGGTGTTCGGGGCCGACGGCGCGGCCTGTCACGCGGCCCCGCGCGCATGACCGGCGGCAGTACGCCCTCGCGCTTCGCCGGTCCCGCCTTCATCGCGCCGTTCGTCGCGCTCTACGTCTTCCTCCTCATCGTGCCGCTGGTCATGGGCATCGGCATCAGCCTGCACCGCGCCGACCTGTTCGGCGCGCGGCGCTGGGCGGGGCTCGACAATTATGTCCGGCTGGCGAGCGACCCGGTGTTCCACCAGTCGCTCGGCAACACCTTCGTGCTGACGCTGGCGATCGTCCCCATCCTGACCGCGATCACACTGGCGCTGGCGCTGGCGCTCAACCGCCCGACACGGTCGGCAGCGGTGTTTCGCGGCATCTTCTTCTCGTCGTCGGTGCTCTCGGTCACCATCGTCACCTTGATCTGGCGCTTCGTGCTGACCCCCGACGGCGGGCTCGTCGCCAAGCTGCTGTCCGCGTTCGGCCACGCGCCGCTGCCGTTCCTCAGCGATCCCGCCCTGACCATCCCGGCGATCGCGATCACGACGGTTTGGTGGTGCCTCGGCCTGCCGATGATGCTGTTCCTCGCCGGGCTGCAGCAGATCCCGCACGATATCTACGAGGCGGCCGCGCTCGACGGCGCGCGGGCCTGGACGGTGTTCCGGCGCGTCACTTTGCCGTCGCTGCGCGGCACGCTGGTCACCGTCGTGATGCTGCAGACCGCCGGGCAGCTCCAGCTGTTCGGGCAGGCGCAGTTGCTCACCGCCGGTGGCCCCGGCGGCGCGTCGCGGCCCGTCGTGCTGTTCATCTACGAGGTTGCCTTCGGGCGCTGGGAACTCGGCTATGCCACCGCCGCCGCCGAAGTGCTGTTCGTCCTCGTCCTCGCGCTGACCGGGCTGCAATACTGGCTCGTCGCGCGCCGCGAGCCCGCGCGATGAGCGGGCGCGACAACCGCCTGTCGTGGCCCGCGCTCGTCGGCGTCGTCATCGGGGCCGCAATCATGGTCGCGCCGCTGGTGTGGACGCTGCTGCTGTCGTTCAAGAGCAATGCCGAACTGATGCGCGACAGCGCCAGCGCCTTCGCCCTGCCCTACACCGCCGATAACTACCGGGCGATCTTCGCGGGTTCGCTGGTGCCGCGCTGGCTGCTCAACAGCGGCATCGTCGCGCTCGGGACGACGGCGGGGGTGCTGATCCTGTGCAGCCTCGCGGGCTATGGCTTCGCACGTTTCGAATTCCCGTTCCGCCGCACGCTGTTCGCGTTCGTCGTCGTGGGCCTCGCGATCCCCGAGCAGGCGGTGATCCTGCCGCGTCACCAACTGTTCGCATGGGCAGGGCTGCATAACAGCTACCCGGGGCTGATCCTGCCCGGCCTCGTCGCACCGTTCGGGGTGCTGTTCATGACGCAATATATCCGCGCCATCCCGCGCGAACTGGACGAGGCGGCGATGCTCGACGGTGCGTCGCGGTGGAAGCTGTTCCTGACGGTGCTGCTGCCGCTGACAATCCCCGCACAGGCGACGCTCGGCGTCTTCACCTTTCTCGGTGCCTGGAACGATTACTGGTGGCCGCTGATCTCGGCGACGACGAGCGACCGCTACACGCTGACCGTCGGCCTTGCCGCGTCGCAGATGAACTACGCGCAGACCAGCGGGCTGGGCTTCCTGATGGCGCAGGCGGTGTTCGCCTCGGTGCCGATCCTCGTCGTCTACGTGCTGTTTCAGAAGCAGATCGTCCGCGCCATGGCGGGGACGGCGGTCCGATGAGGTTCCGGCTGCTTGCCCTGATGCTCCTCCTCGGGGGCTGTGCGGGCACCGACAAGCGCCCCGAAATCGTCGTCCAGCGCTTCTTCGGCGAATGCGGCGCGGTCTATGGGCGCAGTATCGACACCGCGCACGCCGAGAGCGAGTGCGGCATCCTGACGACGCTGCTCAACCGCTTCGTCGCCGAGAATCCCGATATCCGGGTGCGGATCAACGTCGTCGCATGGCCGGGCTACCCGCAGCTGTCGGCGCAGATCGCGGCGCGCGACCCGCCCGACCTCGTCATCATGCACCAGTCGGTGATTTCGGACTATCAGGGCCTCGGGCTGCTCGAACCGCTCGACGGCCTGCTGGCGCGCGCGGGCATCCATGCTGCGGACTTCACCGATGCGGGACGGCGCGGCGTCGTCAAGGCGGGGCGCGTCTATGCGATGCCGTGGGATACCATCGGCGGGCTGTGGCACATCGACACCGCGCTGATGGCGAAGGCCGGGCTGATGAGCGGCAGTCGCCCGGTGCTGCCGCGCACGCCCGCCGAGCTGCTGGCGCAGGCGCGGCAATTCCGCGCCGCGACGGGCAAGCCCTACCTCATCCAGGCGCAGGTCAACGACCCCGCGACGCATGTCCGCAACCTCCCTACCTATCTGATGGCAGCGGATGCGGTGATCTTCCCCGACGCCAGGCACGCCGTCATCGACACGCCCCGCGCCCGCGCCATCGTCGCCTTGTTCCGCGCGATCTACGCCGAGAATCTGACCACCAAGAACCAGGATTTCTCCGCCGCGACACAAAGCTTCATGAACGGCGAGGGCGGCATCTTCCCGGTCGGCACGTGGATGATCGGCCCGTACGACGAGGAGGCCGCGAAGCCGGGGCGACCGCTGTACCGCAGCTATGCCGTGCTGCCCTATCCACGCCTGTGGGGGCACGACGCCGCGTTCGTCGACGGTCATGCGTGGGTGGTGCCGCGCCACGCGCGTGGGAGCGCCGAGACCGCCGCGATCGGACGCTTCCTGGGCTTCCTCGCAAAGCATAATCTCGACTGGGCGCGCACCGGGCATCTGCCCGCGTTCCGCGCCGTGCTCGACCTGCCCGCCTTCAAGGCGTTGCCGCACCGCGCCGACATCGCCGCGATGGCGGCCACGGGCGCCCAGCTGCCCGGCTATGTCCAGCGCCAGTCGGCGATCCAGTCGACGCTCGGCGAGGAGCTCGAGTCGGCGATCAGCGGCGCGAAGCCCGTCGACCGCGCGCTTGCCGATGCGCAGCGCCGCATCGACGAACTGCTCGCGGAAATGCTTTAGGCCGCCATCGCCTCGGCGACGACGATCTTGTCGAGAACGTCGTCGATCAGCGTCGCCATCGCGCCGCGCGCGGCATCGGCGTCGCCCGCCTCGATCGCGCTCAGCACGGCGCGATGCTGCGGCAGGCTGGCGGCATGGCCGTCGAGGCCGCTGGTGAAGCGGATCGAGGTCCGCAGCGCGCTCGCGACGAGATCCTGGAACTGCTGGTAGAAGGGGTTCGCCGAGGCGCGCAGCACCGCGAGGTGGAAGGCGATATCGGCCGCCAGCGGTTCGTCGTCCCCCGCTGCGGCGGCGACCATGCGCGCATAGCCGGCGGCGATCTCGGCGATGCCGCCGTTGTCCCCGGCGCGCGCCGCCAGCGCTGCGGCGGCCGGTTCGATGGCAATGCGAAGCTCGTTGAAATGCCGCAGCAGTTCGAGCGAAAACTGGCGCTCGAGCAGCCAGCGCAGCACGTCGGTGTCGAACAGGTTCCACTCCTCCTGCGACCGCACGAA
>CAXTSL010000006.1:0-12888 GCA_964246975.1 uncultured Sphingomonadaceae bacterium | reverse complement strand
GTCGTGCCCTTGCGCGGGCGCGCGGTGAGAATGCCCTTGGCAGTCAGCATCTTGACCGCTTCGCGCGTCACCGAACGGCTGACCGCATATTGCTTGGCAAGCGCCGCCTCGGTCGGAAACGCGATGCCGGTATAATGCCCGACGACGATCGACCGCCCGAGCAGTTCGAGCAGCCCATAGGTCAGGTTGCGTCCTGCGCCAAAGCCCTCGTGATCGTCCACCCCCGCCGTCACCGCCGCCTCCCGCCGCCACCTGCCCGCCAAAACCAGAATCGCGCGCGACGGTGCAGCAAAGCAACACAAAACGCGCGAATTCGATCCTGCGGCGAATATATAAGATAAATTACTTGTCACCCCGCCGGGCGACTGACTATCAAACGACCAAGAGCCGCTGTTCGCGGTCGCCAGCCTTGGGGGAAATCGACATGCGCCATCACTTCGTCCTGTGCGGTACGGTCTCGGTCGCAGCACTTTGCCTCGCCGCACCGGGCCGCGCGCAATCGACCGCCCCGTCGGCCCCCGCCGCGACGCCCGCGCCCGCCGCCGCATCCGCCGCCGACAGCAGCGATGCGGGCGACACCGACATCGTCGTCACGGGATTCCGCGAAGCGCTCGCCTCGGCACAGGCGCTCAAGCGCAAGGCCCCGCAGATCGTCGACAGCGTCGTCGCCGAGGATATCGGCAAGCTGCCCGACCTGTCGGTGTCCGACACCGCCGCGCGCATACCCGGCGTCCAAGTCTATCGCCAGGGCGGCGAGGCGGCGCGCGTGCTGGTGCGCGGCCTGCCCGACTATACGACGACCTACAACGGCCGCGAGATCTTCACCGCCGAGACGCGCGTCGTCGCGCTGCAGGATTTCCCGTCGGCGAACATCGCCGCACTCGAAGTCTTCAAGACCGCGACCGCCGACCTCGTCGAGCCGGGTCTCGCCGGTGTCGTCAACGTCCGTTCGCGGCGACCCTTCGACTTCGAGGAGGGCCAGATCGCGGGTTCGGTGTGGGGTCTCCACACGCGCCAGGCCGACAAATACACGCCAAACTTCAACGTGCTGGCGACCAAGCGCTGGAACACGAACGCGGGCGAGTTCGGCATCCTCGTCAACGGCTCGTACACGTCGCTGACCTATCTCGACAGCGAGCCGTCGAACACCGACTTCCTCGCGACCCCCAACATCAACGGCCAGAATGTCCGCTTCCCCGATATCCAGCGCGTCTTCTACCGCTCGGGCAACCGCGTCCGCCCGTCGGTCAACGCCGCGGTGCAGTGGAAGCCGTCGCCCGAACTCGAATTCTACGGCGATTTCCTGTGGCAGGGCTTCCGCAACGAGATCGACGACCGGCTGATCGAGGCCCCGCTGTACGGCGGGTCGTCGTACACCAACATCGTCCTGCGGCCCGGCACCAACCTCGTGCGCAGCGGCACCGTCGTCGGCGGGGCAAACTCGATCTTCACCTTCCAGGGCGGTACCTACAACAAGACCAACACCTTCCAGTATGCAGGCGGGGTCAAGTACGACAAGGGGCCGTTCAAGTTCGCCGCCGACATCGCCCGCACCACCTCGACCTTCACCGGCTCGACCGAGTCGGTCGACCGGCGCTTCGCGGGCACCCCGACGATCAGCTTCAACACCGACGTGCCGCAGTTCAACATCACCGGGCTCAACCAGAACAGCCCGAACGGCTTCATCTTCCAGGGACTTTACGAGCAGAACCAGCGATCGGCGGGCCGCGACTGGCAGGGCCGTGCCGACGCGACCTACGAGTTCGACGACTTCTTCATCCGCAACATCCAGGTCGGCGGGCGCTTCACGACGCGACGCGCGACGCGCAATTTCTCCGACCGCTACGCCTTCCTGCTGCCTCTCAACCTCAACGCCTCGACGCTGCCGCTGACCTTCGAGCAGACGCCAGAGGGATTCAGCGGCACCGACATCCAGCCGTTCCGCAGCTTCAGTTCGCCGACCTACGACAGCATCCGCAACAACCTGACCGCGCTGCGCCAGTACGTCATCAGCAACTGCCCGGCGATCCTCGTCGGCGATCCGGGCAACGGCTGCCGCAACTACACCACGACGCCGGTCGTCGCCGGGCTGCTCTACACCGCCAAGGAAGAAACGCAGGCAGGTTACGCGCAGGCGAATTACGCGTTCGGCGACAGCATCGACGGTACGGTCGGGGTGCGCGTCGAGCACGTCAAGACGCGCGTCGCGGGCGCCAAGCCGACAGGCATTTCGACGATCGACGACGGAACCGAGAGCACCGCGTGGTTGCCCAACGCCAGCATCCGCTTCCGCTTCACGCCCGAGCTTCAGTTCCGGCTAGCGGCGAGCAAGACGCGCACGCGCCCGACGTTCGCCGACCTGCAGCCCAACCTGACGCTCGGCGCACCGCCGTCGGGCGGCAAGGGCACCGACAGCGCGCCGTTCCCGGCGAGCGGCGGCAACCCGTTCCTCAAGCCCTTTACCTCGAAGAACTACGACGCCAGCCTCGAATATTACTTTGCCAAGGCAGGCTTCGTGTCAGGCGCCGTGTTCCGTCGCGATTTGAACGGCTTCATCCAGAACGCGACCTTCCGCTTCACCGATCCGACCTTCGGCGTCGTCCAGGCGACGGGTCGCACCAATGCCGGGAAGGGTCGCATCACCGGCGTCGAGGTGCAGGGCCAGACCTTCTTCGACTTCGACTTCCTGCCCGAATTCGCGCGCGGCTTCGGCGTCCAGGCCAACGTCACCTACCTCGACGCCAAGGTGCAGCAGGTCGACCCGACCTCGACGACCAACCCGCCGGGTCTCGTCCTCGACCGCATCCTCGACGGTTCGGCGGGCGTCGCCAACGGCGTGTCGAAGTGGAACTATAACCTCACCGGCCTGTACGAAAAGGGGCCGCTGTCGGTCCGCCTCAGCTACAACGGCCGCTCGAGCTTCCTCGCGCAGCGCCAGACGCGCGGCAACGACTTCTACCTCGAGGAAGGCAAGCCCGCCGACCGCCTCGACCTGTCGGTCAATTATGGCATCATCCCCGCCGCGACAGTGTTCCTCGACTGGACCAACATCACCAATTCGGCATTCAAGCAGAGCTTCAGTTCGGCGCGCGACGGTGCGCCGCGCGCCGACTTCATTCGCTACCTCCGCTATGACGAAAGCACGATCTCGCTCGGTTTCCGCTTCCGCTTCGGGGGGTAGGGCGACAATTCGCTGCGTCATCCCGGCGAAAGCCGGGACCCATCTCCCGAGATCAGGTGATGGGTCCCGGCTTTCGCCGGGATGATGAGTTACGGTGCGGGCCTGAGGCTGACGCCGATCTTCGGCGTGTCGCCGTCCCAGCGCAGCGGCGCGACGTAGAGGTAACGCGCGTTGCCGAGCTTGCGGCACCCCAGCGACGCGGCCCAGGCGTGGAAGGCGATGAACTGGCGCTCGCCGACGTCGAATACCGTCTGGTGGCCCGGTCCGCTCAGGCACCCGACGCCGCGCGCATTGTAACTGTGGAGGATCGGGTTCGCGGGCGCGTCGGTGCACGGTCCCGCCGGTCCGGTGCAGGTCGCATAGCCGATCGCGTAGACCGAAATATTCTGGTCGGTTTCCCAGCCGTAGTGGTTGGCCGAATAGAACAGCGTGTAGCGCGCGCCGTGGCGGACCATCGTCGGGGCCTCGATGACGTGCGCCTCCCACGCCGCGTCGTTGCGCGCCAGCGCGACCGGCGCGCCGACGACCGACAGGCCGTCGGGGCCGAGCTTCTGGGTGAAGATCTCGGTGCCCTGGCGGAAGCGCGGATTGTTGCCGTCGTTCTTGAAGTACAGATACAGCTGCCCATCGGCGTCGCGGAAGGCGCTGGAGTCGATCGAACCCCCCTTGTCCTTCTGGCACACCAGCGGTTCGGTCGCTGACGATGTGAACGGCCCGCGCGGATCGGTGGCGAACGCCGCGCCGAGGCATTGCAGCCCGCTGCGCCGGTCCTTGGCGGTGAAGTGCAGGACATAGCCCGCCGGGGTCCGGATGATCTCCGGAGCCCAGGTGAAGCCTTCGCGCGCCCACGGCGGCAGCGTCGGCATCGCGTCGTGGAGCCGGTCGCCGTCACGCACCGGGGCCCAGTCGACGAGGTTCGGCGACGACGCCATCTGGACGTTGGCGCGCCCGCGCGTCGCATTGGTCGCATAGGCGAGGAACCCGGCGTCCACCGGCAGTACGAAGGCATCGGGGAAGTCGGCCTCGAACACGGGTACGAACGGCGGCACCGACGGCAGTTGCGGAACGGCGAGCGCCGCCGAAGCCACGCCAAGAAGGCAAAGCAGGAATTGGCGCAAACGCTGGTCCTTGTCTGAATCGCTTTTATCATACTTATTCAGGCGTGGCAGTCGAGAAGGAAGCGACGGAAATGGCGCGAACGACACGATGGCGGTGCATGGCGGCGGCGCTGTTGCTGGCATCGGCGACGGCACCGGCCGCGCCACTGGTCCCCGCCATCGACGCCGATTTTCCCGATCCCGCGCTCCTGCACGCCGCCGACGGCTACACCTATGTCTATGGCACGCAGGGCACGGTCGACGGGCAAACGCACAATATCCAGATCGCCCGCTCGCGCGACATGGCGCATTGGCAGCGCCTGCCCGACGCGCTGCCGGTCAAGCCCGCGTGGGCGTCGCGCACGCAGGACTTCTGGGCCCCGCACGTCAGCGCGCACGACGGGCGCTATTACCTCTATTATTCGGCCAAACCCGACGTAGCGCTGACCGACGCGACGCGCGGCCTGTGCCTCGCGGTCGCGGTTTCCGAGCGACCCGACGGTCCCTTCGTCGACACCGGGACGCCGCTGCAGTGCGGCCCCGGTTTCGTCAACATCGACCCGATGGCGTTCGACGATCCGGCGACGGGACAGCGCCTGCTCTACTGGGGCTCGGGGTTCGAACCGATCAAGGTCCGCGAACTCGCCCCCGACCGCGTGTCGTTCGCACCCGGCAGCGTCGCGGTCGACCTCGTCGGCGTCGACCCGATCGACGACCCGTCGAACTATCGCCGCCTCGTCGAAGGCGCGTGGGTGGTGCGCCGCAGGGGCTGGTACATTCTGTTCTATTCGGGCGACAATTGCTGCGGGCCGAAGGCGCATTACGCGACGCTGGTGGCGCGTTCGCGCCATGCCACCGGGCCGTTCGTAATCGTCCCGGCGAAGCGCGGCGGTATCGTCCTGCAGGCCGATGCCGACTGGCTGGCACTTGGCCACAACAGCGTCGTGCAGGATGCGCGCGGGCGCTGGTGGATCGCGTGGCACGCTGTCGACCGGCGGCACTCGCGCGACGAGCCCGACGCCGAGGTCAATACCCGCCGCGTCCTGCTGGTCGCGCGGCTGACGTGGCGGCACGGCCTGCCGCAGGTGGCGGCACCCTGAGATGCTTTAACCCTGAAACAAATCGCGCTTGACGACTACACACGTAATCGTGATAACGACTACAGCTGTAATCGGAGAGCCGCATGGCCGAGCGCATCAGTGAAGCCGAACTGGCGGTGATGGAGGTGCTGTGGGCCGACGCGCCCCTCACCGCCGCCGAGGTCGCGGCGCGGTGCGCCGACCGGGGCTGGAGCGACCGCACGGTCAAGACGATGCTCGGGCGGCTGCTCGCCAAGGGCGTGCTGGCGCATGCGGAAGACGGGCGGCGCTATCTCTACCGCCCGCTGGTGGCGCGCGCCGCCTATGTCGCGACCGATGTGCGGCGGCTCGTCGACCGGCTGTTCGGGGGTCGCGCCGCGCCGCTGGTCGCGCATCTCGCCGAGGCGGACGGATTGTCGGACACCGATCTCGCCGAACTCGAGGCGCTGGTGAAGGAGCTGCGGGGATGACCGGCTGGATCGTCGAGGCGCTGGTCGGCTCGAGCCTGCTGATGCTCGTCGTGCTGGCGCTACGCCGTCCCGTCGCGCGGGCCTTCGGGGCACACGCCGCCTATGCGCTATGGCTGCTGCCGCTGCTCCGCCTCGCGCTGCCGCCGCTGCCCGGCTGGACGAGCCTGTATGTTCCCGTCCTCCACCTCGCGCCCGCGCACTCGCATGTCGGGCTGAGCGACCCCGCGACGGCGGCGGCGCTGGTCGCCGCGCCGGGGCTGTCGTTCTCGACGCTGGCAACGACGCTGCCGCCGCCCGCTGCCGGGCCGCTTGCCGCCGCCGCGCCCGACTGGACCGCGCCGCTGCTCGCCGTCTGGCTTGCGGGCGCTTTGCTGTGGTTCGGCTGGCAGATGCTGCGCTACCGCTGGTTCGTAACGCGCGCGCTGGCGACCGGCGCGCTGCTGTCGCGCGCGGCGGGTATCGACATCGTGCAGAGTGCCGCCGTCGACGGGCCACTGGCGACGGGCCTCGTCCGTCGCCGCATCTTCCTGCCCGCCGATTTCGCGACGCGCTACACGCCTGCCGAGCGGCGGCTGGCGCTGCTCCACGAGGGCGCACACCACGACCGGCTCGACATCGCGGCGAACCTAGCAGGCCTGGCGGTGGTCGCGCTGCACTGGTGGAACCCGCTCGCGCACCGCGCCTATCGCGCCTTCCGCACCGATCAGGAACTCGCCTGCGATGCCACCGTGCTCAGCGGTGCGGCGACCCCCGAACGCCAGACCTATGGCCGCGCGGTGCTCAAGTCGGCGTGCGGGCGCACCCCCGCCGCCGTCTGCGCGCTCAACCACAAGACCCAGCTCAAGCAAAGGATCGCGATGATGAAAGCCCGCCCGACGACCGCCCTGCGCCGTGCCGCCGCAGCAGGATTCTCCGCCCTCGCCGTCGGCGGCGGCCTGCTGCTGACCGCCACCGGTGGGGGCGCCGCGCCGATGCCGCCGGTGCCGCCCGTCGCGGCGATCGCACCCCGCGCCGTGCCCAACCCGGCCCCGGCAGTGTCGCCGGTGGCACCGCCCGCCCCCCTCGCACCGCCCGCGCCGCTCGCGGCGAACGAGGGGCCGCGTCGCATCGTGATGCTCCGCCACGACGGCCACCGCAGCCACGCCACCCACCGTGCCTTCCGCAATGGCGAGGACAGCGCGTTCGACGACAGCGCGTTCGACCGGCTGCGCCGCGAAGGCGAACGCGCGGCGCGCGAAAGCGAGCGCGCGGGGCGCGAGACCGAACGCGCCGGGCGCGAGGCCGAACGCGCCGGTCGCGACGCCGAACGCCACGGGCTGCGCGCCGCGATCGACGCCGACCTTGCCGTGCGGCATGGCGGTGACGCGGGCCGTGCCGCTGCCGCCGCGCTGGCGGGCATGGATATCGGACGCCTCGTCCGCGACTCGCTCGCGGCGGGTCACGCGGGGCTGGCGGCGGCGGGCTGCGCCGAAACGCGCCGCGACGACGGCGGACGGCGCAGCGTCGTCGTGACGTGCAGCCCGCACGTCGACGCGACCGTCCGCCACGCCCTGCGCGCGGCGCGCCTCTCGGTCGCCGCGACCCCCGAGTTGAGCGATTACCAGCGCGCCCGGGCGCTCGCGGCGATCGACACCGCGATCGCCGAGGTCGGCGTGCCGCGCACGAATTGAGCCGCCGCGTTTCGCTTGATATCGTCATCCCCGCGAAGGCGGGGACCCAGCCCTCTCGTACAAAAAAATCGTCAGCGCAGCTGGCAAAAGCTTTTTCGTGAAGAGGGCTGGGTCCCCGCCTGCGCGGGGATGACGATGCGCGGTGTAGTCGGCCCTTAAGCCACCAGCTTCCTCAGCACGTAGGGCAGGATGCCGCCCGCGTAGAAATACTCGAGTTCCTGCTCGGTATCGATGCGGCAGCGCGTCGTGAAGGTCGCGGTGGTGCCGTCGGCGCGGGTCAGCGTCACCTCGACATCCTGGCGCGGGCGCAGGCTGGCGACGCCGCCGATGTCGAAGGTCTCGCTGCCGTCGAGCTTCAGCGTCTTGCGGTCGCTACCCTCGGCGAATTGCAGCGGCAGCACCCCCATGCCGACGAGGTTCGAGCGGTGGATGCGCTCGAACGACTCGGCGATCACCGCGCGCACCCCGAGCAAGGTCGTACCCTTCGCCGCCCAGTCGCGCGACGAGCCGGTGCCGTATTCCTTGCCCGCGACGACCACCAGCGGCGTGCCTTCGCTGCGGTATTGCTCGGCGGCGTCGAAGATCGCCAGCTGCTCGCCGCTCGGCACGTGCTTCGTCACGCCGCCCTCGACGCCCGGCACCATCTCGTTGCGGATGCGGATGTTGGCGAAGGTGCCGCGCATCATCACCTCGTGGTTGCCGCGCCGCGCCCCGTAGCTGTTGAACTCGGCGCGGCTGACCTGGCGCTCGTTGAGGTAGCGCCCGGCCGGCGACGCTTCCTTGATGTTGCCGGCCGGCGAGATGTGATCGGTGGTTACCGAATCGGCGAAGATCGCCAAAGGCCTTGCAGCAACGATGTCCTCGACCGCGACCGGGGTCATCGTCATGCCCTCGAAGTACGGCGGGTTCTGGACGTAGGTGCTGGCGGGGTTCCAGCGGTACGTCGCGCCGCCCTCGATCCTGATCGCCTGCCAACGGTCGTCGCCCGCGAAAACGTCGGCATAGCGGTTGCGGAACATGTCGGCGGTGACCGACGACAGCACCATGTCGCTGACTTCCTGGTTGGTCGGCCAGACGTCTTTCAGGAAAACGTCCTTGCCCTCGGGCGTCTGCCCCAGCGGATGCGTGACCATGTCGTTGCGGATCGTCCCCGCCAGCGCATAGGCGACGACGAGCGGCGGCGACGCGAGGTAGTTCGCCCGCACGTCGGGCGACACGCGGCCCTCGAAATTGCGGTTACCCGACAGCACGCTGACCGCGACGAGGTCGTTGGTCGCGATGCTTTCGGAGATCGCCTCGGGCAGTGGACCCGAATTGCCGATGCATGTCGTGCAGCCATAGCCGACGAGGTTGAAGCCGAGATAGTCGAGGTCGTCCTGGAGCTTCGACGCGGCGAAATAATCGGTGACGACCTTCGACCCCGGCGCGAGGCTGGTCTTCACCCACGGCTTCGACTTGAGCCCAAGCGCACGTGCCTTGCGCGCCACGAGGCCCGCCGCGACGAGGACGTTGGGGTTCGAGGTGTTGGTGCAGCTGGTGATCGCCGCGATGACGACATCGCCATGGCCCAGCCCGTGCTCCGTGCCCGCGACGGCGAACCGCTCGCGCGCAAGATCGTTCTTCTTGTAGCCGCTGGCGAG
The DNA here is from genome assembly GCA_964246975.1 of uncultured Sphingomonadaceae bacterium. Lineage (GTDB taxonomy): Bacteria > Pseudomonadota > Alphaproteobacteria > Sphingomonadales > Sphingomonadaceae > Glacieibacterium. The sequence goes on along the minus strand of CAXTSL010000006.1, from coordinate 3,751 downwards.
TTCGGTCTCGAACGCCTCGTCGGCTTGCGAAAGGATCACCCGGTCCTGCGGGCGGCGCGGCCCGGCGAGCGACGGCAGCACGCTGGCAAGATCGAGGTGGAGCGTGTCGGTGAAGACGGGATCGGGCGTCGTGCCGTCGCGCCACATGCCCTGCGCCTTGGCATAGGCCTCGACGAGTTCGATCGCGTGATTGTCGCGCCCCGACAGCTTGAGATAGTTGAGCGTCGCCTGATCGACGGGGAAGAAGCCGCAGGTCGCGCCGTATTCGGGGGCCATGTTGGCGATCGTCGCGCGGTCGGCGAGGCCGAGGCTGTCGAGGCCGGGACCGTAGAACTCGACGAAGCGCCCGACGACGCCCTTGGCGCGCAGCATCTGCGTGACGGTCAGCACGAGGTCGGTCGCCGTCACGCCCTCGGGCAGCGTGCCGTCGACCTTGAAGCCGACGACTTCGGGGATCAGCATGCTGACCGGCTGGCCGAGCATCGCCGCCTCGGCCTCGATACCGCCGACGCCCCAGCCGAGCACGCCGAGGCCATTGACCATCGTCGTGTGGCTGTCGGTGCCGACCAAAGTGTCGGGATAAGCGAAGATCGCGCCGTCGACGCCCTGGCTCGTCCAGACGGTCTTGGCGAGATATTCGAGGTTGACCTGATGGCAGATGCCGGTGCCCGGCGGCACGACGCGGAAGCCCTTCAAGGCCGACGACCCCCAGCGCAGGAATTCGTAACGTTCGATGTTCCGCGCGTATTCGAGGTCCATGTTGTCGGCGAAGCTCGTCACCGTGCCGAACTCATCGACCATCACCGAGTGGTCGATGACGAGGTCGACTGGGATCAGCGGATTGATCTTCGCCGGATCGCCGCCGAGCCGGGTCATCGCATCGCGCATCGCCGCGAGGTCGACGACGCACGGCACCCCGGTGAAATCCTGCATCAGCACGCGCGCCGGGCGGTACGCGATCTCGCGGTCCGAACGCCGGTCGGTCGCCCAGCTGACCATCGCCTCGAGGTCGGCGCGCGTCACGGTGTTGCCGTCCTCGAAGCGCAACAAATTCTCGAACAGAACCTTCATCGAATAGGGCAGCCGCGTGATGTCGCCGAGCACTTCGGCGGCGGCGGGCAGGCTGTAGTAGTGATAGTCCTTGCCCTCGACGCTGAGTGTCCGGCGGGTGTTCAGGCTGTCGGTGCCGACGGCGGTCATTGGCTGCCCCTTGGTAGCGCGATTAGTCGTGGCGCTTAGCAAAGGGTTCGCAACGCGGCCAGTGCGGGTTACGCGGGGGCTGCCATGCGCAGGCGGACGACGCGGCCTGCAAGCGCCGGGGCTTCGGCGGCGGCGGGCACGCGCGCGGCGTCGCGGCGGGCGCGGTCGAGCATGGCGGGGGGGACGCCCGCGTCGAACACCACCACATCGGCCTGGCTCAGCGCGCGAAGCTGGCGCAGCGTCAGGTCGTCGGGGTCGGGCGAGGTCAACACGATCTCGGTTAACCCCTCCGGTGCGTCAGGAAGGCCGTGGAGCGCCGCTGCGACGTTTCGGGGGTCTGGGTCGCCGAACGGGTCGAGCGGGCCTCCTGCGGCCATCTGCGCGTCCCAAAAGCGGCGGCGCGCATCGGTGGTCGGGTGGCGCGCGGCGACTTCGGCGCGGACGGCGCGGATGGCGCGCGCGAGGTCGCCGAGCCGGGCGGGCAATAGCGCCTCCAGACGCTCGCGCAACGCCTTGGCGAGCGTCGCCGATGCGCCTCCCGTCCCGACCGCGACAATCACCGGCGACCGGTCGACGATGGCGGGGACGGTGAAATCGCAGAGCGCGGGCCGGTCGACGACGTTGACGAGCAAGCCCGCCGCCTTGAGGTCTGCCGCTGCCGTCGCCGCCTCGGCTTCGTCGTCGAGCGCGACGAAGGCGAGGCGTACGTCCGCCGCCGCCTCGCGCACGACGGTTCCACCCGCCGCTTCGATCAGCCGCGACTTGGCCTGTGCCGCCGGACCGTCGCCGACGAGCAGGACCGGGCGTCCGTCAAGGCGAACGAAGATCGGCAGGCTGTCCATGCGCGACGGGGTAGCGCGTCGCACGCCCGAACGCTAGGTGCCAGCGGGGTTCGCAAGATGCCAAGAATGTTCCACGTGGAACATTTTATCGGCCGAGCGCCGCCAGCACCTCGGTGTAGAGCGCGCGCTTGAACGGCACGATCAGCGCGTCGAGCTGATCACGGTCGGCCCATTGCCACGCCCGGAACTCGGCGTGCGCGGTGGCGATGTCGACATCGGCGTCGGTTCCCAGAAAGCGCAGGCGGAACCACTTCTGGCGCTGGCCGCGATAGCGACCTTTCCACACCGTGCCGATCAGATCGTCGGGAAGGTCGTAGGTGAGCCAGGCTTCGGTCTCGGCCTCGATCGCGACGAGGTGCGCCGCCACGCCGGTCTCCTCCGCCAGTTCGCGCAACGCCGCCTCGCGCGGGGTCTCGCCGTCGTCGATGCCGCCTTGCGGCATCTGCCACGCCTCGAGCGTCGAATCGAGGCGCTGGCCGACGAACACTTTGTCGTCGGCGTTGACCAGCATGATGCCGACCCCGGCGCGGTAGGGCAGGCCCGAGGGGTGCGGCCCGCTCATCGTTTGTCGCAGACCGGGCGCGTGTCGCCCGCCTTGCAGGTGACGAAGGGTGCCAGCGCGGCAAGGCTGGCGACGGCGCGCGCCTCGAAGGTCGCGGTCGCCGCGCCGCGCTCGGCATACTGGACGGTCCAGCTGTTCTCGGTGTCGCGGAAAAAGGCGATCACCGCGCGCTCGCTGCCCGCCTGCCCCGCCGCGCCGCAGCCGATGATCAGCGTGCGCCGCGACACGATCGGCGCGGGCGAGGCACCGAGATCGCGGAACACCCGGCCCTGGCAACTGCCGCGGTCGAACAGCGCGTTCGCCAGCTCGGCGTCGGACAGATGCGCCGCCCCCGCGCCGAGGCTGCCGCTCGCGGTGACCATCCGCGTCCAGTTCGCGACCGTCTGCCCGTCGGGGATGAATTCGGCGAGGTAGGTGCCGCGCGCGATGCTGCGAAACGCCGGGACGAACGGGCGCGGCAAAGTGAAGCCGAGCGTGCGGCTCCACACTTCCTGCACCACCGCGAGGTCCGCGACGGTCTGCGTCTTCCAGATGTCGCGCATCGCCGACGCGGCGTCGGTCGCCTTGAACGGCGCGTCCGCCGGCGGTGCGGCGGGCGCGGGGACAGGCTTCGCCACCGGCGCGGCGGCGACCGCACCGAGCAGCGCCGCCGCCGCGAACCACCGCCTCATTCGGCCGCCTGCGCCAGAGCGGGTGTCTGAACCACGTTCGATCCCGGCGGCTGCGCCGCTGCGGCATCGTCGATCAGCCCGCGCAGGTCGCGCAGACAACCGTGCAAGTCGTCCTGCGTGCTGGGCATCGCGGCGCGCAGGTTCATGCAGCCGTGGATCTGCCCGGCCGCCTCGCGGAAGCTGACGCGCACGCCGTGCGCGATGAGCTTCGCGGCATAGGCGCGCCCCTGGTCGCGGAGCGGATCGAGACCGCAGGTGAAGACCATCGCGGGCGGCAGCCCGGCAAGGCTGTCGGCGTGCAGCGGCGACGCCCAGGCGTGGGCGAAATCGGGCGTCGCCCCCATATAGTGCTCGGTGAACCAGCGCATCCCCTCGGCGCTGAGCAGATAGCCGTCGCGAAACTCGTGCATCGAGCCGCCGCTCGCGCTCATGTCGACGCCCGGATAGATCAGCCACTGCGCGACGATCGGGATCTC